>JAFHKN010000001.1 GCA_016937575.1 Roseomonas aeriglobus
GCGCGCCCTGACGGTCGGGATCGTACCAGATGCGCGGGTGAGGCACGTGCCCTGGCCGGGGCCGTCGAGCATCAGAATCGCAAAGCCGCGGCGCAGGAAGCGGTCGGCCGAGCCGCCGATCTGCAACTCCTTGAACGCGTCCATGCCGCTGACCATGACGAGGCAGGGCAGCTTAGTGCCCTCGGCATAGCCGGGGGGCAGGTGGAACCAGCCGGGCACGGTGGTATCGCCGAACCGCACCTCGACCGCCTCGACCCGGTGGTCGGCGTGCGGAATGTAAGCCGCCGCCGTCGCCGCTGCCCGACGGCTTTCCGGCCATCGCGGTCGGGACGGGGCCTCTGTCGTCGCGCGGGACCATGACCGATCTGTTCGTCGCCGTGCTGGCGGCTGCGCGCGAGACGGTGACGATCACCACGCCCTATTTCGCCCCCGATCCGCCGCTGATCGGCGCAATCGTGGCGGCGGCGCGGCGGGGGGTCGCGCTGCGTATCATCTTCCCCCGCCGCAACGACAACCGCATCGTCGGCGCGATCAGCCGAGCCTATTACCCGGTGCTGGCGAAGGCCGGCGTGCGCATCTTCGAATATCGCGGCGGCCTGCTCCACGCCAAGACGCTGATCGCCGACGGATCGCTCGGGCTGGTCGGTTCCGCCAACATGGACCGCCGCAGCCTCGACCTCAATTTCGAGAACAACATCCTGTTCGATTCAACCGACCTCGCCGAACGGGTCGCCGCGCATCAGCGCGCGTGGCTCGCGGATGCGATCGAGATCGACCACGGCGGCATCGCGGCGCGTTCGCTGCCGCGACGGTTCGTCGATAATCTGCTGACGATGATCGCGGCGGTGTTCTGACGTGGCGGGTGCAAGAGAGACCGGTCGATGGTGAACGTAACGGCGATCGTCGCGGCGCTGGTGGGATCGCTGGCGGGCGGCGTGGGGCATTACCTGCTCGCCCCGGCGCTCGTCGCGTCAAACGCGGCGCGCGATGATGACCGGCCTGGTCGCCGAGGTCGCCGTGCTTCGCCATCTGCTCGACCTGCAGTTCGGCAAGGCCGGCACAGCGGACGGCCCCATCGCGATCTTTCCGCTCACCTATCACGGCGAACTGGCGGCGGTTTACGACGCGCTGAGCGCGCATCTGGGCAGTCTCGACGAACAGGATGCCGAGCGGATCGTGCGCTTTCACACGCTGTGCAAGACCATCATCGGGATGGCGGACACGACAGGTGCGCCGCCCGTCGCGCCAGCACTGATCGCCGAAACCCTGACGCTAGGCGAGGCGATCGTCGCCGACCATCGCGGTTAGCCGCCGCACAGCCCGGTGAGGACACGCCGCGACGGCGCGAAGAATGTCGTCCCCGTCTTCGGCGTGGAAAAGTCCAGCAGCCGGTCATGGCGGCCGGGCGGATCGCCGACGAACATCCGCTCGAGCATCTTCTCGATCACCCAAAGGCGTCGCGAATAGCCGATGAAATAGGTGCCGAACTCGCCGCGCGCGGGATCGCCGTACGGCATGTTGTCGCGCAGGATGTCGTGCTCGGTGCCATCCTCATCGACGATCGTGCTGAGGGTCTTGTGCGATTTCTGCGCGTCCGCGCCGGCATCGGGGAGCTCGACGTTATCGACCTTGGTCCGGCCGATGATCTCTTCCTGTGCGCTTGCTCCCGCCGCGTTCCAGCCCGTCATGTCGTGCAGGTATTTCTGCACCACGACATAGCTGCCGCCGGCGAAATCCGGGTCTTCCTCGCCTACCAGCGCGGCGGCCGGAATGTCGTGACCGGCGGGATTGGCGGTGCCATCGACGAAACCGAGCAGGTCGCGTGCGTCGAAATAGCGGAACCCGGACACAGCATCCACGACCCGCACCGCCTCACCGAGCGCCGCCAGCAGCAGCCGTTCGAACTCGAAACACAGATCGACCCGCTCAGCGCGGATATGGAACAACAGATCGCCCGGCGTGGCGGGAGCCTGATGCTTGGCGCCCACGATCGGTTTGAACGGATGCAGCTCCGCCGGCATCTGTGCGGTCTTCGCAAGTCGCCTCCAGATGTCATGGCCCACGCCGACCACGCACGACAACCGGCCGGCCAGATCGCGAAAGCCCACCGTCTTGATGAGGTCGTCGACCGTCGCCAGCGTCTCGCGCACGTGCGCCAGCGCCCGATCGTCCGGCTCGACCGCCACCACGAGGAACACTGCCGCCTGCGACAGCGGCGCCTCGACGCTCTGCGCGTCGATCGGCACACGCTCCCAGGTCTGTCCGGTCATCGTTCGTCCATTCGTCGCTTGTGTGTCAGGACAAGGCGCTGGCGGCATCGTCGATCAGGCCCGTCACCGCGTCGCGCCGAAAGGCCAGCGAAGCATGGCTCGCGTCGAGGCGGATGGTCTTGCGCGCGTCCATCCGGCCCGACATTTCCGGGTTGGCCCAAGGCGCCGCTTCGCCCCGGAAGCCGTGAGCGGGAACGATTGCCGGTTTCGCCATGTGACGTCTCCCGAATATGCCGCGCGTGCGCCATTGCCTTGAGGGCCGGTATCGATCCCGCCATGCGCGTTGGCAAGAGATGCGCCGGCGCGGAAGGGGTCGCAAGCGTTCGAGCTATTCCCCGAACGGATAGCGCGGTGCCTGCGTTCCTTCGATCGTGATCCACTGGATCTCGGTCAGTTCCTCCAGCCCGACCATCGCACCCGATCGACCGTAGCCGCTGTCCTTCACGCCGCCGAACGGCGCCTGCGCTTCGTCGTCGAGCGTCACCGCGTTGATGTGCGCCATGCCGGTGTCGAGCCGCTTCGCCATGTCGAGTGCCAACGTCACGTCGCGGCTGAAGATCGCGCCGGTCAGGCCGTAATCGTTGTCGTTGGCGACGCGCAGCGCCTCCTCCGCGCTATCGACCGTGACGATCGAGGCGAACGGACCGAACGATTCCTCGCGGAAGACGCGCATGTCCGCGGTCACGCCGGCCAGCACGGTGGCGGCGAAGCAGCGGCCCTGCACGGTGCCGCCGGCGAGCAGCCCGGCACCCTTGGCCACCGCGTCGTCGACCAGCCCGGTCAGGTGCCCGACCGACGCATCGTTGATGACGGGGCCGAGGATGGTGTCGCTCGCGCGCGGGTCGCCGACCTTGAGCTTCTTTGCCGCGGCCGCCAGCCGGCGGGTGAACTCCTCGGCGATGGGACGCTCGACGATGATCCGCTCGGTCGACATGCAGCCCTGGCCCGAATTGGCGAACGAGCCGAACACCGCGGCATTGACCGCGCGATCGAGGTCGGCGTCCTTCAGGACGATGAACGGCGCCTTGCCGCCCAGTTCCAGCACCACCCGCTTCAGATATTTCGCCGCTTTCTCCGCGATGATCTTGCCGACCCTGGTCGATCCCGTGAAGTGGATGCGCCGCACGGCCGGGTGCGCGATCAGCGCATCGACGATCGCCGGCCCGTCCTTGGGCGCGTTGGTGATGAAATTGACGACGCCGGCCGGGAAGCCCGCATCCTCGAAGCACTGGGCGACCAGGCCGTGGGTGCGCGGGGTCTGCTCCGACGCCTTGATGACGACGGTGTTGCCGAGGATCAGTGCGGCGGGGACCGAGGCGGCCATCAGGAGAACCGGCGCGTTCCACGGCACGATGCTGACCACGACGCCGGCCGGCTTGCGGATCGCGACGCTGGTGCGGTTCGTATTTTCCGACGGGATCACCTCGCCGGTCAGCCCCTCATAGGCGGCGCCGGCGGCGTAGCGCAGCTTCTCCTCCATGATCCGGGCATTGTATTCGCCCCAGGCGGCCGGGCCGCCCATCTCGGCGGTGACGGCGGCGCTGATCTCGTCCTTGCGCGCTTCCAGCGCGTCGGCGGCGGCGAGCAGATAGGCGCGGCGCCGGCTGGGCGGCAGCGCGGCCCAGCCGGCGAACGCCTTGTGCGCGGCGTCGGCGGCGCGATCGACATCCGCGACGGTCGCGGCGGCGGCACGGGTCGCCGGTTCGCCCGAATAGGGGTCAAGCGATTCATAGGTCGCGCCGTCCGACGCCGGCGTCCATGCGCCAGCGATCAGCAGCTGTTGGTGGTTGATGGCCATGAAACCGTTTCCTTCCGTCTGGCGGACGCCGTCGATCGAACCGATCGGATCCTGCCGTGACGAAGGAAATACTGTTCCCCGCCTTCGCGATAAACCGGCGGACGAAAAACGCACTGTTATTGATGCCAGAAACAATCCGGTCAGAGGTAGGGCTGCATCGTGGTTTCGACCCAGACCAGAAACGCGCGCATCTTGGCCGACAGATTGCGGCGGTGGGCCACCACGAACCAGACCGGCAACGGTTCCGGCGGATAGGCAGACAGGATTTCGACCATCTCGCCACTGTCGAAGAGCGGCTGCATCGCTGCGAGACCCGCCTGGATCAGCCCGATGCCCGCCAGCCCGGCGGCATGATACGTCTGGACATTGTTGACGCTGACGTCACCCGGCAGGCCGAGGGTCGCATAGCCGTCGCCGTCGGGATATTCCCAACCGAAGCTCCTCGTCCCCAGAGCTGGTGCATAATGCACGATCCGATGGCCCTGACGGACGAGATCGTCCGGCGTCAGGGGTGTGCCATATCGCGCGAGATAGGCGGGACTGGCGGCGTTCACCATGCGCAGCGCGCCGAGCGGCCGTGCGATCAGATTGTCGTCGCCGATCGTCCCGACCCGCAACACGCCATCGAACCCTTCCTGCACGATATCGACGCGCCGATCGGTGCTGGATATTTCAAGTTCCAGTCCGGGATGGGCGGCGAGCAGCGCCGGCAGCGCCGGGATCAGCATCGCGCGGGCCAGTTCGGTCGGCACATCGACGCGCAACCGGCCGCGCACCGTGCCGCCGTGCTGCGTGAACATGGCGTCCAGACCTTCCGCCTCGGCGAGCAATTCCATGGCACGCGCATGGAAAGCGCGACCGTCGTCGGTCAGATGAACCGCACGCGTGGTGCGATGGAGCAACCGGACGCCGACCGTCGCTTCCAGGTCACGCACCGCGGTGGACACACGCCCCTTGTGCATTCCGAGGCTTTCGGCGGCCCTGGTGAAGCTCGCCATATCGGCGACGCGGGCGAAGATGATGAGCGGGGTCAGATCGCGCATCACGCCAGTCTAAGGCAATCCCGCGGCGTGGCCATGTTCCGATCATCCCGGGCACCGGCCTGGGGCGCGGCGTTGCACGGCGACGACGCTTCGGGGCGCCGGCCACGGTGTCGACCTGTTGCGCGACGAGACGGGGCCGGCGTAGAATCCGTCCGTGCTGGATTCCCGTCTGAGATATGCGGTGGCCGTGGCCCGCGTCGGGTCTTTCTCGGGTGCGTCCAAGGCGGTCGGGGTTACGCAGTCGGCGATCACCAAGAGCGTCGCCGATCTGGAGCAGCAACTCGGCTTCGCGATCTTCAACCGGACGTCGCGCGGCGTGGCGATGACGCCGGAGGGTCGCGATTTCATCGACCGGGCGGCACGGCTGCTGGCGGATGCCGCAGACCTGTTCGGCGAGCGCGACCGGGGCGCCGACCCGTTCGCGGGGCAGCTTCGCATCGGCCTTTTCCCCGGATCGATCGACTGGCTGATGACGGGGCCGGCGATCGCGCTCCTGAAACGACATGCCGGCGTGCGCTTCGAAACCGTCTCCGGTAACAGCGAGCGGGCGGTGCAGTTGCTGTCGCGCGGTGACATCGACGTCGCATTCGGGCTGGAGGCCGCGTTTTCCGGCTGGCCGCAGTTCAAGTGCGATCGCATCGCGACGATCGAGATCCTTCCGTTCGTGCGCAGGGAGCACCCGATCCTGACAAGGCATTCGATCGACAAGCGGGCGCTGACGCAGTTCGATTTCGTCGTGCCGTCGTCGTCCGAACCCTATACGCCGATCATCCAGCAACTCTACGAGCAGGACGGTCAGCGCCCGGAGGATCGGGTGCACATGACCGACTATTTCCCGCTGGCGCGGCAGATCGTCGCCGCGACCGACACCGTCGGGCTGGTGGCCAAAGCCTTCACCGCCGGCCGCTGGTTCCGCGATGGGTTCGTCGCGCTGCCCGATACCGGACTGCTGGAGCCGCTGGTGCTGGCCTATGCCGCCCGCGCGCGCTGGCAGATCAAGCCGGCAGCGCGGGATCTGATCGCCCGCGTCCGCGAGGCCTGGACGCCGGCGCCGCGGAGCGAGGCGCCGGCGACGAACGGCTAGAAGTTCAGCGCGAACTCGCCGCCGATGACCCTCCCCTTGTTAAGCGGCGACAGGCTGGCGCCCGGTCCGCCGAACGCGACGGTGAGCGGCGTATCGCCACCATAAGTCACTTCGTTCAGCAAGTTGCGGGCGTAGGCCGAGAGGCGCCATTTGCGGCTCGCGGCGTTATAGGTGAGGCTCGCATCGAGCATGTCCGCAGCAGGCAGAAAGCCGACATTGTTGTCGGTGAACCGGGCGGTGTCGCGATGGGTGAAATCCACGCGTGCGGTCGCGCTCCCCAGCGCGCCCAGCGCCTGATCGTAGGTCAGCCCGGCGCCATAAGTCCAGGGTGACAGCCGCGGCAGCTTCAGGTCGCGATCGATGCCGTTGATGACGCCGTCGCCGCTGATGTCGAAGCGGACGTTGCGATACTGGCCGTGAACATAGCCGAGCTGCCCGGACAGGACGAGGTTGGGCAGGATGAAGAACTGACCCTCCGCCTCCACGCCCTGGATCGTCGCGTCGGCGGTGTTGCGGATCACCTGGCTGATGCCCAGCGGGCCGGGCAGGTTGATCTCGCGCTGGAGGTCCTTCATCCGGTTATGAAAGGCTGCCAGGTTCAGCCGGCTGCGTCCGAACTGCTTCTTCGTCCCGATCTCGAAACTGTCCTGGACCTCCTGATCGAAGGGGCCGGGCGGCACGCCAAGATCGGTGTTGCGCAGGTTATAGCCACCGCTGCGGAAGCCACGCGTATACAAGCCATAGACCTGCGTCTGGTCATCGGGCTTCCATTGCAGCCCGACCTTCGGTGTGAAGCTCTTCCAGTCGTTGCTGTCGACGAAGTTCGTCGCGCAGCGCAGCGTGTCGAGGTCGCAGCCGTCGGCACGCAGGGTCGAGATGCGCACGGCCTTGCGCTCCCAGCTATAGCGACCACCGAGATTGAACGTCAGCGTGTCCGCGAAATGCCAGTCGGCGGACGCAAAGATGCCCCATGTCGTCTGGTCCTGAGTCCCGCCCCCCGAAACGATGCGGCTGTTGCCGAGAAGGTTGCGCCGCTCGGCATAGGCCAGATCCTGTGTAAAATAATACAGGCCGGTCGTCACTTCCACAGAGCCGAACTTACCGGCATAGCGCAGCTCGTTACTGAGCTGTTTCTGAGCGATGTTGAAGAAACCGTTGAAGAATGACTGCGGCGTGCCATCGATGTCGGTCGCGGTTCTCGAGCGGAACTGGCGGTAGCCCGAGATGTTCGTGATGACACCGTCGCCAAAGCCGACATCGACATTGGTTTCGACGATCGCCTGGTTCCAGATCGCCTTGTAGAAGCCCGGAAAATCAATCGACAGCGCGAACGTGTCACGCGGGAGTACCGCGTGACTCTGGACCGGCGCCCCGTCTCCATCGACGTCGCCGTGTTCGTAGCGGATGTCCATGCGGAAATCGTCCCCGCCTTTGACGGAGAGCGCGGGGCGGACAATGATGTCGCGCGACCTGCCAAAACTCCGACCGTCGAAGCGATTACGGAACCAGCCGTCGTCGTCGCTGTAATAGACCGCCAGCTTGGCCGCCAGCACGTCGTCGATCAGCGGCCCCGTCACCATACCGCTGACGGTCTTCTTCAGGCCGGTCTCGACCGAAGCCTTGGCGTTGGCGCGGAACGTGAAGCTCGGACGTGTCGTACGCATCACCACCGCGCCGCCCGTCACGTTGCGGCCGAACAGCAGCCCCTGCGGTCCGCGCAACACCTCCACCCCCTCGAGGTCGAAGTTATCGAGCACGACGCCCGCGTTGATGCCCAGATAGATGCCGTCGACGAAGACGCCGACGGTGGGATCAATAGACGGGATGGTGCTGTTGATGCCGAGACCGCGAATGGTGAAATTGGCATATCCCGGCGCGGTCCCAACGCCGTCGAGCTGCACGTTGGGCACGTCGTAGCTGAGGCTCTGAAGGTTCTGGACGAACTTCGCGTCGAGCTGAGCCTCGCCGAACGCCGTCACCGCGACCGGCACGTTCTGCACGCTCTCCCCATAACCCTTCTTGGTGGCGGTCACGACGATGTCTTCGGACAGTGCTTCGGTGGCGCTCGATGCAGGCGCTGCGGTTCCCGCCGGTGCAGGCGTCCGGGCCGCCGGTGGCGCGGGAGCATCGGCCCCGGTCTGCGCAGGCGCTTGCCCCTGTGGTCCGGCTTCGGCGGCAGTCGGTGCCGGCGCCTCTTGCGCATGTGCCGGCCCTGCCGAAACCAAGGCGGCAGACGTCAGCAGCCAGTATTTCATAGCCCCTCTCCATATTGTCTGTATTTTTGTCGAGGCAGGATCACCTGCCTCGTGCGCGCCGTCCAATTCAATGCGCGGGCGATCTATTCCCTCGGCTCATGTCCTGGATCGTCGTCATGCCGTCCGCTGAACGGCGGTCAGGCTTTCGTTCATCGTGGTTGGGTGCTCGGCGTCGGTAAAGTCGGTGATCCCGGCCCAGTGACGCGCCACATCGTCGGGTGTGAAATCGGTCGTGCCACCGAAACGATGGCCGTGCGAACGCTCCCAGCGCAGCTTCGCGATATAGCCGGCACCGACCTCGAACAGGCCCTTGGTTTCCGCGCAGGCCTCATGTGCCAGCCAGCCGACCAGCGGGCTGATCGCTTCGGGTCGCAGACGATCGAGCAGTTCCTTCGGGAACACCGTCTCGGTCATCCGCGACGCCGCGATCGGCGCGATCGTGTTGACATGGATGTTTTTGGCTCGCCCCTCCTCCGCCAGCGCGTTGGCGAGGCCGACGATGCCGAGCTTCGCCGCCGCATAGTTCGCCTGGCCGAAATTGCCGTAGATGCCCGCCGCCGAGGTGGTCATCACGATCCGGCCATAGCCCTTCTCGCGCAGCACCGGCCACGCCGCCCGGGTGACGGCGCACGTGCCGTTCAGGTGGATGTCCTGCAGCAGCTCCCAGTCCTGATCGGTCATCTTGTGGAAGCTGACGTCGCGCAGGATGCCGGCGTTGTTGACGACGACATCGACCGTGCCGAACGCGTCGAGCGCGGTCGCGACGACACGCGCGCCATCGGTGACGGAATCGTGGTTCGCGACCGCCTCTCCCCCGGCGGCGCGGATTTCCTCCACCACCTTGTCGGCGGCGGCGGACGAACCTCCGCCGCCGGTTTGTCCCCCGCCCAGATCGTTGACGACGACGCGCGCACCCCGCGCGCCGAACATCAGCGCATGCTGGCGCCCCAGCCCGCCGCCCGCCCCGGTGACGATCACGACGCGGCCGTCGTAGCGAAGTTCTTCGGTCATGATCGTGCTCCCGTCAGCGGAACGCGCCGACGCCGGTCAGCGCGCGCGAGATGATGAGCTTCTGGATCTCGGTCGTGCCGTCGGGGATCGGGCAGATGATCGCCTCCCGCACCAGCCGCTCGACGATGAACTCGCGCGTCACGCCGTTGCCGCCGTGGATCTGGAGCGCGTCGCGGGTCACGCCGATCGCCATTTCGGTCGCATACCATTTGGCCATGGCGCATTCGGTTTCCGCACGGACGCCGGCATCGACCAGCGAGATCGCGCGGTGCGTCAGCAGCCGCGCGGCGTCGATCTGCGTCGCCATGGTGGCGAGCTTCTCGGCGATGAGCTGATGCCCGGCGATCTTGCGGCCATGCTGCGTGCGCTCCTTCGCGTAGGCGATCGCCTCGTCCAGCGCGCGACGGGCGATGCCGATGCTCCACATCGCCATGTGGCAGCGCGCGATCTCGAACACCTTCAGCGTGTTGCGCAGCCCGTCGCCGGGCTGGCCCAGCATGTTGCCGACCGGCACGCGGCAGTCGGTGAGGAAGATCTGCGCGGTCGACTGGCCGTTCAGCGCCATCTTCTCGATGTCGCGCACCTCGTACGGGCTTTCGGCGCGGTCGATCAGGATATGGCTGATCTCGTTTTCGCCGGTGCGGCAGGTGCAGACGAGCACGTCCGAATAGGCGCCGTTGGTGATCCACGTCTTCTCGCCGTTGATGACCCAATGGTCGCCGTCGCGCACCGCGCGCGTCTTCACGGCCGCCACGTCCGAGCCGACATCGGGTTCGGAAATGCCCATCGAGACGAACAGCTCGCCCGCGATCAGGCCGGGCAGGTAGCGCCGCTGGAGTTCGGGCGAGGCGCTGCGCCGGATCAGCTCGGCACCGACCGCGTTGATGAAGCCCGGAATGGCGACGTCGAGCGAGGAATAGACGATTTCCTCGAAGATCATGAGATGCGTCAGCCACCCCATGTCGAGGCCGCCCCATTCCTCGTCGTGCGGCGCCGCGATGTGGCCGAACCGGGTCAGCTCGCCGGTCCATCGCCGCATCAGGTCGCGCGGGATGAAGCCGGGGCCATGCGCGCGGATCTCGGGTTCGAGCTTGTCGTCGAGGAAGCGGCGGACGCTCTCGACGGCCATCCGCTGTTCGTCACCGGGCAGGAAATCCATGCTCTTCGCTCCCTATCGGCCGAGGACGGTGACCGCGACCACGGCCTCCTCCACCCCCAGCACCCCGCCGCCGTTCTGCGCGACCGCGATCCGGGCGCCGTCCACCTGCCGCGCGCCCGCCTCGCCGCGCAATTGCGCGACCAGTTCGTAGATCTGGCCGAGGCCGGTCGCGCCGATCGGGTGGCCCTTGCATTCGAGGCCACCCGACGGGTTCACCGGAATGCGGCCGCCGATGACGGTATCGCCGCGCTCCGCCGCGACGCCGCCCTCGCCGGGTGGCACGAGGCCCAGCGCCTCGATCTCGATGATCTCGCCCATCGCGGTCGCGTCGTGCACTTCCGCGACATCGACATCCGCCGGATCGACCCCCGCCGCCGCATAGGCGCGCGTGGCGGCGAGCCGGGTGACGTGCCGGTCGTAATCATACGGGCTGCGTTCCGAGCTCGTCTGCAACACCGAGGCGAGGATGCGGATCGCCCGCCCGCCGGAAGCGGTCAGCTTGCGCAGCCCGGCGGCGTTGCAGATCACCGCGGCCGCCGCCCCGTCGCTGATCGGCGAGCACATCGGCAGCGTCAGCGGAAAGACGATCGGCGGCGCCGCCAGCACCGCCTCCACGGTGTAGGGTATCCGGTACTGCGCCAGCGGGTTGCTGACCGAATGCATGTGGTTCTTCGCGGAGACCGCCGCGATCTGCGCCTGCGTCGAGCCGTAGGTCTTCATGTGCGCGCGCGACATCGCGGCATAGATGTCCATGAAGACGCTGTAGGGCTGCGTCGATACCGATCCCTCCGGCACGGCGACGCCTTCTCCCATCGCCAGCAGGATATCGCGGTTGCGCGCCGTCTCATGCACGTCCCACGCGCCGTCGAACGCGCTGAACATCAGCGCCTTGTCGGGCGAGCACATCTTTTCCGCGCCCAGCGCCAGCACGACATCGACCGCGCCCGAGCGGACATAGGCACTCGCCATGTGCACCGCGGTCGAGGCGGTGGCGCAGGCGTTCTCGACGTTGACGACGGGCACGCCCTGGATGCCGACCGCGCGCGCCACCAGCTCGCCGCGGATCATGTCCTGCCCTTCCATATGGCCCTGGACGCAATTGCCGAAGAACACCGCGTCGATATCCGCCGGCCCGCAGCCGGCATCGGCGAACGCCTGCGCCACGGCATCGCCCGACAGACCTTTCAGGCTGCGATCGAGCTGCTTGCCGAACTGCGTCATGCCGACGCCGGCGATGAAGATGTCGCTCATTGTCCCGTGAACTCCGGTTGGCGCTTTTCAGCGAAGGCCGTCAGCCCCTCCTGCAGGTCGTGCGAGGTGGCGTAGTCGGCGACGATCTCCAGTTCGCGGCGCAGGCCTTCCTCCAGCGAACAGCCGTCGGCGATCGCGGCCAGTTCCTTCATGCGTGCCAGCCCGAGCGAGCTCTTGGTGGCGAGCGTCTCGACCAAGGATTGCGCCGTCTCGACCAGCGCGTCGCCCGGCACGATCCGGCTCACCAGCCCCGCGCGCTCCATGTCCGCCGCGGGCAAGAACTCCCCCGTCATCATCAACCAGGCCGCGCGCGCCGGGCCGATCTTGCGCGGCAGGCGGATCGAGCCGCCGCCGCCGGGCAGCAGTCCGTAGTTCGCGTGAGCATCGCCAAATCGCGCGCTGTCGGCGGCGACCACGAGATCGCAGCACAGGACGAGTTCCAGTCCGCCGGCCAGCGCCAGCCCGTTGACCAATGCGATCGTCGGCAGGGGCGAGGCTTCGATCCGCGTGAAGACACGGCCCAGCTCGGCGAGAAAGTCGCCCAGCGGCGCGGCGATCGATCCGCCATGCGCATGGAGCGCCGCAAGATCGGCACCCGCGCAGAATGCGCGTCCTGCCCCGGTGACCACTACCGATCGCACCGCCGGGTCGGCCTCGGCGGCCGTGATCGCCGCCTCCAGCTCATGCGCCATTTCGAGCGTCAGGCTGTTCAGCGCCGCCGGGCGGTTGAGCCACACCCAGCAGGCGGGGCCGCGCTTTTCGACGACAATGGTCTCGAACGGGATGGCATGTTCCATGGGGGTGACGGGGGATGCGGCGGGACGGTCGGCGGTCATGCGCCCGAAATCCGGCTGGCATGGCCGGCCCAATAGGGCTCGCGCAGCTTCGACCTCAGCACCTTGCCGACGTTGCTCAGCGGCAGAGGATCGGTGGTGAAGACGACCTGCCCGGGCTTCTTGAACGACCCCAGCCGCCGGCTGACGAGATCGGTGATCTCCTGTTCGGAGATCACCGTGCCCGGCGCGACGACGACCCGCGCGAGCGGCGTCTCCCCCCATTTCTCGTGCGGGATGCCGAACACGGCGGCGGCGATCACCAGCGGGTGATCGGCGATCACGTTCTCGATCTCGGCGGGGTAGATATTGTACCCGCCCGACACGATCAGGTCGTTGGCGCGATCGAGCAGATAGAGGAAGCCGTTGGCGTCGATCCGGCCGACGTCGCCGGTCTTCACCCAGCCGTCGACCATGCGCTGCGCGGTCTCCTCGGGATCGTTCCAGAAGCCCTGCATCTGGCCGTTCTCGAACCTTGCGACGATCTCTCCCGGCTCGTCGGGTCCGAGCACGCGCCCGTCCGCATCGCGGATCTCCAGATCGACGAACGGCATCGCCCGACCCACCGACTGAAGCGGTGTCGACCCTTCGGTCCGGCCGAACCATTCTCTCGGCCCGAGTGACGTGACGGGCAATATCTCGGTCTGTCCGTACGCCGAGTGTAGCACCTCGTCGCCGAAGATCTCGCAAGACTTGCGTAGCGTCGCCTCCGAGATCGGGGCTGAGGCGCTGAGCAGGCACTTCAGCTTCGGAAAGGCATGCCCATGCGGGTTGCCGTGATGGACGACGGCGTTGAGCATCGTCGGGGCGACGAATGCGTAACCGACCTCCTCCCGCTGTAGAATATCGAGGAAGCCTTCAGGGTCGAACGCCTCCATCATGACGTTGCGCCCGCCGATCGCCCAATAGGGCGAGAACATGAAGCCCGAGGCGTGCGACAGCGGGCCTACGTGCAATACCGTCGCGCCCGGTTCCGGTCGTGGGCCGACCGCCTGGAATCCGCCGCAGATCGTCATCCAGGAACGATGGGTATAGGCTACGCCCTTCGGCGCGCCAGTGGTGCCGCCGGTGTGACGGATGACAAGGATGTCGTCGGGCGCGATCGCCGGATCGGGATCGATGTCCGATGCCTGCGCGAGCCAGTTTTCGTAGCGCGCATCACGCACGATCAGGCGGTCGAGGCCCGGCACCTCCGAGTCCAGCCCGGCGATCTCAGGCAACAGCGCCTCGTCGACCAGCGCCACGCGGCATCCGGTGTGACGCATCATGTGATCGTGGGACTCGCGCCGGTTTCGCGCATAAAGCGGCACACGAACGAAGTTGCCGATCGCCGCGGCAAGAAAGATATCGACCGCCTCGACCGAATTCTTCTCGAGCGTCGCGACCCTGTCGCCGGGCTGGAGGCCGGCATCGGCCAGCGCGTTCGCCAGCCGCACCCCGCGCGACCACGCTTCGGCGAAGGTGAAGCGACGATCGCCGTGGACCAGCGCCTCGCGGTTCGCGAAATAGGCGGCCGCGCGTCGAAGCTGGGTGCGCAGCTCCATCATCCATGCTCCCGAGCGGCAGCGGCGCGGGGTTGCACACGGCAGATCGGGCAGGTCAGGATATGCGCCATCGGGCCTCTCCACGCACGCCGTAACCGGCATTTTATTGAGCGTAGATCGGAAAGCGCGGCCGACTTGTCCAATGCATTTCGGTCGCGCGATATTCCTGTTCTTCATGTTCGGCCGACACGGAATCGTGCCACGATCCGGCCTGGAGCCTATCAAGGGAGAGGATGGCGCATGAGGGATCACGGGCCGCTCGCGGGCGTGCGGATCGTCGAGATTGCCGGGATCGGTCCCGCGCCGTTCTGCGGCATGCTGCTTGCCGATCTTGGTGCCGACGTCGTCGTCGTGGGCCGGCCCGCGCCCGATCCCGACGCACTCGATCTCGGCAGCGCGTCGATTCTCGACCGCGGCAAGCGGTTCATCCAGCTCGACCTGAAACAGCCCGACGGCGTGGCAGCGGTCCTCGACCTCATCGAGCATGGCGACGCCCTGATCGAGGGGATGCGGCCCGGGGTGATGGAACGGCTGGGCCTCGGTCCCGACGTCTGCCTCGCCCGCAATCCGGCGCTGGTGTTCGGGCGGATGACGGGCTGGGGACAGGACGGTCCGCTGGCGCAGGCCGCCGGGCACGACATCAACTATATCGCGCTGTCAGGCGCGCTCTGGTACGCCGGCCAGCCCGGCACGCCGCCGGTGGCCCCTCCCAGCCTGGTCGGCGATCTCGGTGGCGGCGCGCTCTATCTCGCGGTCGGCCTGCTCGCCGCGATCCTGAGCGCGCGTTCGACCGGCCGGGGACAGGTGGTCGATGCCGCGATCGTCGACGGCAGCGCCCATCTGATGAACCTGCTGCTCAGCCTGAAGGCGGCGGGCCATTTCGTCAGCGAGCGGGGCCGCAGCATCCTCGACGGGCCGCACTGGTACGCGACCTATCGCTGCGCGGACGACCGGTTCGTCTCGGTCGGCTCGCTCGAACCGAAATTCCATGCGCTGCTCCGTGAGAAGCTGGGACTCGCCGACGATGCCGATTTCGCCGATGGTTACGATCCGGCGCGCTGGCCCGATCTCAGGCGGCGTTTCGAGGCGCTGTTCCGGCAACGCACCCGTGATGAATGGTCGGCGCTGCTGGAAGGAACCGACGCCTGCTTCGCGCCCGTGCTCGACCCGGACGAGGCCGCATCTCATGCCCATATGGCCGGTCGGCAGATCTACCGGAGCATCGACGGCGTGCTCCAGGCAGTGCCCGCGCCACGGTTTTCGGTGACGACATCTGCCATGTCAAGCACACGTTCCGTCAGCGAGTCCCGGCCGGGTGCAATCATACGTGAATGGCGGGATCTGCGGAGCCGACCCTGACGGCTTCGAGGGCGGCCGGCTGCTGGCTGCCTATGGTCCCGCGTTGCGGAAAGCGCGCTTGGGGGGGGGAGCGAGGCGCGATTCTCGCGTGTCCGGAACCTCGTCAGGTTCTGCGATGAACGGGACACGGCGGTGGCGCGCCCGATGTGGCGGGCGCGGCGTCGGGGCCATGCGCGCCGATCCCGCCCGAGCGTTCGGTGGGCGCGGCCTGGTAGCACTCGGTCTTCTTGCGCTCGAGCGCGTAGTTGAGGTCGGTGTTCTCGAAGATCGGCCATTGCGCCGCGCCGTACATCACCGAAGCGGCGAAGAAGCCGTCGCTGGCGGTGACGTGGTGCCCTTGGCTGTCGGCGGCCATCGCCTGAAGCTCGTAGCGCCGGGCGAGGCGCGCGAACTCGCGGGTCATGTCGTCATAGCGCTTGATCTGGCCGGCGAGCCCCATCACGCCGCCGGCCCAATCGGAACTCATCGGCGCGGCGTAGTAGTGGAGGCGCGTCTGGTCGAACTCGGGACCGGCCAGCTCTACGATCTTGTCGATCAGCCAGCGCTGATCCTTGAAGCGTTGGACGCGCGCCTGGGTCGTGAACGGAACGGTGGGCATGGTGGAACTCCGTTGGCGGTCGGAAGAGGTCAGGCGGCGTGCAGCAGCTGGTGAAGCGCAGCCTGGCAGGCGGTCGTGTCGAGGCCGTCGCCTCGCCAGGCGACGAAGCCGTCCGGCCGCACGAGCAGCAGCGCCTGCGCGTCGTCGGCATGAAGGCCGTAGGCCGCGAACAGCTCGGCGCGCTCGACTCGCTCCACCCGCGGGTGCGCCGGCATGTCGAGCCGCGCGGCGATGCGGGGCGTTACGCCGGGCATCGCATCGAGCCCGGCCGCGAGCCGGTCGGCCGTCTCCGCATCGAGCCGCTTGCGCGACAAAGCGAGCGCGGTGAAACCGTAGCCCGCGATCAGATCAAACAGGTCTCGGCCCCGGCGTAGCGGCGCATCGGGCGCACGCTCGCCAGCCTGCGGACCGGCCTTGCCGTCCCTGGCCGCGCCGGGCTCGGCATAGCCGACGTCGATCTGCGACAGCGCGCGGAAGGCGAGCGTCTGCACCCGGTCGAGCTGCGAGGCGGGACCGATCACCAGCGGCGCGAGCGCATCGCGCAGCTTCGCGCGCCAGCCGGTCTGCGAGGCGCTGATGTCGAACATGCGGTCGGACAGTTCGAGGACGTGGTGCGCGACGGGCAGCCGCTCGGCCTCGTAGCTGTCGAGCAGCGCGTCGCCGGCATCGCCCTTCAGCACCGCCGCCAGCTTCCAGGCGAGGTTGGCCGCGTCCTGGAGCCCGGTGTTCATGCCCTGACCGCCGGCCGGCGAATGGATGTGCGCGGCATCGCCCGCGACGAACACGCGACCGACGCGGTAGCGGTCCACAACCCGGTGCTGCGACGAGAAGCGGGTCAGCCACACCGGATCGTGCAGCCGCACCGGCCGCACCGCCGCCTCCGCGAACCCGGCCTGGAGGTCGGCGAGGTCGAGATGCGACCAGGCCTGATCCTGCGTCGGCTGCGGGTCGAGGTCGGTGGTCATCACCCGCGCCGCGCCCTGCCCCTGGAACGGCACGTACAGCCCGAGCCGATCGCCGTTGAGGAAGACGCGGAAGCGCTTTTCCGGCAGGTCCCAGTCGACCTGCACGTCACCGAGCAGGAACGCCTGCGGGTATTTCGCCCCCTCGAATGACAGGCCGAGCTGGTGGCGGACCAAGCTGTGCGCGCCATCCGCGCCGAGCAGGTAGCGCGCCCGGAACGTCAGAGGCGAGCCGTCCGCCCCGGCCGCCTCCACGACGACCGCATCGCCGTCATCGCGGAAGCTCTTGGCCTCTACACTGCGGTCCACCACCAGGCCGGCATCGGTCAGCGCCTCGATCAGCACCGCTTCCGTCCCGGCCTGCGGGATCATGGTGATGAAGCGGTATGGCGTGTCGTCGGCATGGGCGTGATCGAAGTGGAAGCCCCCGGCGCGCTTGCCGCCGACGAAGATGTCAAAGTCGCTGTTGGGCACGCCGTGCGCGAACACCCGGTCCGCGAGCCCCAGCGAGGCGAACAGCTCGACCGAGCGCGACGACATGACGCCAGCCCGCGACTCGGCCGAAGGCTCAGCGCGCTTGTCGATCACCCGGACATCGACGCCGCAGCGGCGCAGTAGGTAGCTCGCCATCAGGCCGGTCGGCCCGGCGCCGATCACCAGCACGTCGCACGAGATCACGTCTGCCGTCACGATCAGCCCTTTCGAAGACGGCTGACCATATAACTGATCAATCAGTCAGTAAAGTTACATCCTTAGTGCCGGCGCGATCAAGGAGGCGTAATGGGCCGCGAACGCGGTGACCTGCTGCTCGTCGCGACCAAGCAGTTCCGGGTGAACGAATCCCAGCTCGAAGCCGAACGAGACGATTGCGTCGGCGGTCCGGTCCGGATCGGACGTGGCCGGCCACTCGCGGCGCAGCCGGTCCGCGACCGACGCAACGAGGGTGCGCCGCGGCGTCATGTCGGCGAAGCGGCGGGCGAACCCCGCATCCAGCAGCACCCGATCGAACAGGATGCGTAGGCGAGGCGCGAGCCGGCGCATGGCGCCGGTGATGAAGTCGAGGAGTTCGCGCACTTCCGCCTCGGCGCTGGACGCACGGGGCCGATCGAAGAAGCCGGTGTCGCGCATGGCAGCCTGCTCGTCCGCCCCGGCGCGCATCACCGCCATCAGCAGCCCTTCCTTGCCGCCGAAATAGTTCTGGATCAGCCCTTCCGAACAGCCCGCCCGCGCCGCGATGGCGCGGGTGGTCGTGGCCTTGAAGCCGTGGATGCTGAACTCCGCCTGCGCGGCATCCAGCAGGGCCGCCTCGCTCCTGGCGCGATCACGGCGACGGGGTTCCTTTGAAGGTGGTTGCTCCTCGTCCATACGCTAGGCTTACACGATCCCGCTTCCCCCGTCGAAAGCTCACAACCTTCTTACCTACCCACGGAACTCCGGCCGTACGTGGCTGCCTTCCCGCAAAGGAACCTCCAACGGGACGACTGTCACCGACACAAAATTCCGCCGTATCCCCGCCAAGGGCTTTCCCAAAATATGTTCCCGAAATATGAGTCTCGAAATTCGCTGTTTGAGATGGGATAACGGGACTCATGCTGGTTGGTTATGCGCGTGTCTCGACCTCCGATCAGGACCTGACGCTACAAACCGACGCGCTGACCAAGGCCGGCTGCGAAAAGCTGTTCACCGACAAGGTGAGCGGCGCGAAGCTGAACCGGCCCGGTCTGACCGAAGCTCTCAACTTCGTGCGGGCCGGTGACACGCTGGTGATATGGAAGCTCGATCGCCTTGGCCGATCGATCGGGGGCCTGATCGAACTGGCGGCAGACTTGTCCGCTCGCAAGATAGATTTCCGATCGCTGACGGACGGGTTCGACACGGCCACCCCATCAGGCCGGCTGCTGTTCCATATCCTCGCTTCCGTCGCGGAGATGGAGCGCGAACTGATAAAGGAACGGACGATTGCCGGTTTGGCAGCGGCACGGGCAAAGGGCGGCACGGGTGGAGGCCGCAAGTCGGTCATGACGCCCGACATGCTCGACACAGCCCGCAAGCTGCTCAAGGCCGGCGACAAACCGGCGAAGGTCGCAAAGCTGCTCCAGGTCGGCCGTTCCACCTTCTATCGCCACTTCCCTGCGGCCGAGCGCGAACCCGGCTAATCGGTCTCAGAAGATCGTCGCGTAGTAGGATTGCTCAAACCGGCCCCGGCTGATCCGGGCCATGTGGTCGATCCGTTCCGGCACCGGGGGCGGGGGCGGGCGGCGGGTCCGTGCCGGTCGTGCGTCAGGACGGGCCAATAGCACCAGATTGGCAATGGCCGCGCCCAACAAAAACTCTTCCTCGGCACCGCGCAGGCCGCGAAGGTGCAAACGGGTTAGCCCCCGCTTACCCTTGGCATCGGCAAACACCCGCTCGACGCTCCGACGCAGCCGCATCGCCGCTTGAATAGGGGCGTCTGCATTTCGCCGCGCACCAGCTCGCGCACGTCCTCGTGTTCGCTGTGCGTCACCGACCTGTTGCTGCCTGCGGTGCATTTCAGTTTGAGGTAACAGGCGCGGCAATCGGCGGGACTGGCGCTGTATCGGAGGAAGCCGGCCCGACGATCGGCACCGCGAAAGGGTAGTGTCTTCCCAGCGGGGCAGACATAGCGGTCCTGCTCCCGTTCATAGCGGAAGGCTTCGCGGGGGAATTTGCCCTTGGTCTGTTCGGATCGTTCCAGCACCGGGATATGCGGGATGGTGCCGCGATCGGTGACGAACGCCAGGAACGCGGCGCTACCATAGGCGGTATCGGCCGCGACACGCTTTGGCCGGTAGCCGAACCGATCGTCGGCCCGTGCCAGCATGGTCCGCCCCGCATCGACTTCCGCTGCGAAGCGGGCGGGACTGGCCTCCACATCGATCGCCACCCCTCCCGGCGTGTCGATCAGCACATTGAAGGCATAGCCGAACCGCCCCCGCGCCGTGCGCGCCGACCACGCCGACGCCGGATCGGTGCGTGACACCTCGGCCGGCTTGCCACGCGGTACGCCATAATCCTGCGGTGGAGCATTGGCCTGATCCGCCAGCCATTCACAAACCGGGCGGGGAAGCCGGGGCGCGGCCATGTCGGCGTCCCGCATCTTGCGCTGCCAGCTTGCATCAGCGGCGACGAACGACGCGTCAATTGCGGCATCCTTGTGGGCAATCAGCCCCGCGTTGGCGCAGCGCCGCACCGTCTGCTCGAACAGGATGCGAAAGATGCCGGCATCGCGGAAGCGGCCATGCCGGTTCTTGCTGAACGTTGAGTGGTGCGGCACGGGCGCATCGAGCGGCAATCGGCAGAACCAGCGGTAGGCGAGGTTGAAGCGGACTTCCTCGCACAGCCGGCGCTCCGACGTGATGCCATAGAGGCGAGCGATCATCGCCATGCGAACCAGCAATTCGGGCGCGATCGAGGGACGCCCACGGTGACTGTAGTGCGGGGCGAGCGCATCGCGCAGTTCGCCCAGGTCGATCAGCCCGTCTATCCTGCGTAGGATGTGATCGGCGGGGATCATCGCTCCCAGCGCCCGCCAACTTGCGGCCTTGCCGCCTCGCTGTTGCTCACCCATCATGGCCGCTGCTCCCGATGTGTCGAAGCAGGGAACCCGTCAGGAGCGCGATCGGATCACCCGGCCTTTTTCAACAGCCCCGGCCGTTTGATGCACACCATCGGCAGCAGCAGGAAAGCTGGCGTTTCGCGGCATTGAATTGTTCAATAACCCGTGCGAAAAACTGCGATCAGAAAACCCCTGTCGCAGGTTGAATGTTGAACATGGCTGCCACCCCCCTGCCCGGCCAGGCTGGCACACGTCGGATCGGATATGCGCGCGTGTCCACCGCCGACCAGGACCTCGCTCCGCAACTTGACGTGCTGCGCGCCAAGGGATGCGAGCCGATCTATTCGGAGCACGCATCCGGCAAGCACGCCGACCGGCCCGAGCTGGCGCAGGCGATGAAGGCCTTGCGTGCCGGCGACACGCTGGTGGTGTGGCGGCTCGACCGGCTTGGCCGATCGCTCCCGGACCTGATCGCGACAGTGAACGAGCTGGCAAGCCGCGGCATCGCGTTTGAGAGCGTCACCGAGGCGATCGACACGACCACGGCATCAGGCAAGTTGGTGTTCAATATCTTCGCCAGCCTCGCTGACTTCGAGCGCCACCTTATCGGCGAACGTACCCGTGCCGGTCTGGCGGCAGGGCGCGCCCGCGGACGCATGGGCGGGCGCCCCCCTGCCCTCACCTCCCGGCAGCTCCGCGAAGCCCGGTTGCTGTTGACCGACCCCGACGCGACCGTGACAGCCGTAGCCGAAAGGTACGGCGTGAGCCGCACGACGCTCTACAAGGGATTGCGGGAGCTGGCGGACAAGGAGGCGGCGGCATGAGGGCCGTATTCATCCGTCACGGGCAGAGCACCGGCAACGCCGGCGTGCCCTGCCATGACCTCGCATCCATCGAGCTGACCGAGCTGGGATGGCGTCAGGCGCGGGAGGTAGCGCGGGCTTGGACCGAGACGCCCAGCCTGATCGTGACCTCTCCCTATCTTCGCACCCGTCAGACGGCCGAGGCGACGATCCAGCGCTTTCCGGTCGTCCCGGTGGAGGTGTGGCCGATCGAGGAGTTTACCTATCTCCAGCCCTCCCAGTGGAACGGCACACGCAGCAGCGAGCGAATGCCCCATCTGGAGCGGTACTGGACCGACGCCGATCCCGCCTATTGCGACGGGGAGGGTGCGGAGAGCTTCGGGGCATTGCTTCGCCGTGCTGAAGCGGTGCTGGCACGGCTTGCCGCCCTGCCCTCCCCCGGCCTCGCCTATGTGTTCAGCCACGGGCAGTTCATCCAGGCGGTGCGTGCGGTCGTGACAGAAAGCACGCTGGACGATCGTGGCAAGATGCTGGGCTTCTGGCGAAAGGGTGAGCCGCCTGCGATCGGCAACGCGGAGCTGGTGCACTTCGCATTATCGGATGCAGGTTGGAGCCACGAACCACCGGGCGCGAGTCACAGCAGGGTTGTGCCATTCTGATATTGTGCATAACGTCACAGTATCAGAAATGAAGGTGTGCACACGTGCAGATTATCACACTTGCAGCGCAAAAGGGCGGAGTCGGTAAAACGACGCTGGCAGTAAATCTTGCGGTCGCCGCTCAGGCGGCCGGGATCAGGACGGCGCTGTTTGACCTTGATCCGCAGGAAAGCGCAACGGCGTGGAGCGAACGGCGTGAGGCCGAGCTGCCCCATGTGGAGCCGATCAGCGCGCGCCGGCTCGACCAAGCGATAGATGCTGCCGAAGCAAACGGGTTTGCTCTGACCATCATCGACACGCCACCGGCTGCCGGTGCGGAAGCCGCAGCCGCAGCCCAGCGCGCGGACCTCGTGGTGATCCCTTGCCGTCCCTCGCTTATCGACCTGGATGCGATCAAGCGGACTGCCCAACTCATCACCAGCACCGGGCGGGCAGGCGTTGTTGTGCTGAACGCCGCTCCCCCAACTGCGTCCACATTGCTGGACGACGCGCGGACACTTGCCGAAGCGACCGGCCTCCGGGTTGCGCGCACCGTTCTACGAGAGCGTAGCGCCTATCGTGCAGCTTGGCCCTACGGGTTGGGCGTCATCGAGCATGAGCCAAAAGGCAAGGCTGCCCAAGAGGTTGCAGCCTTGCAGAAGCACCTCCTTGATGATTTGATAAATTGCACACCTGCAAACGTGAAGGCTTGAACATGGCGAAGCGGACATCTCTGTTGGCCCCGGCAGTGGCGCCACAAACCCGTCGCGAGGCAGAGGCGGATAATTCGCCGATCGCAACTCCGGTGTCGTCGGCGAGCAGCGCCCGATCGAGCGGGAAGCGGCCAGGCAAATACCATCTCGGTGCCTATTTCGACCCGGCGGACCCCACGGCCGAGGCCTTCCGGGTCTTGGCGGCACGAACGAGGCGCAGCCATCAGGACCTTCTCGCCGAAGCGATCAGCGAACTGGTCGCCAAGTACGATGCTGATCGGCAATTTGGCCGTGCGTGATAGTGTGCACACCTGCACATCCCCAAGTGTGCAGGATGGCAGGATTGATGCTGCATGACCAAACGCCCGAACCCTAATCCTGAGTTCGACCTGTTTATCCCGCTGATGGGCGATCTTCCGCTGAAGGACCAGCGGGAGACGATGGAGCGGCCGTTCTTCTCGCTTCAGAAGCGCAAGCGGGTGAAGCCGATCGAATATAGCAGTCCGGATGGCGAAACGTGGGTGAAGATCGAGGCGATCCCGGCATATGGCATGGCGACGATATGGGACGCCGATATTCTCATATGGGCAGCCTCGACACTCAACCGGATGCGGGAGCAGGGGGTCAACGATCTTCCGCGGACGCTTAGAACCACGTCCTATGACCTGCTAAGGGCGATCAAGCGCGACACTAGCGGCCGGGCCTATCAGGAGTTGCAAGCCGCGCTCCAGCGGCTTCAGACGACCTCCATATCGACGTCTATCCGTGCGCCGAAGCGGCGCACCAAGGCCGGCTTCAATTGGCTCGACAAGTGGACGCTGGAGGTGGACCCCGACACGGATCAGCCCCGGGGCATGACAATCACCCTATCGGACTGGGTCTATGAGGGCATCATGGGAGAGCGGTCGCTGCTCACCATGCACCAGGACTATTTCCTGCTGACTGGCGGGCTAGAGCGCGCCTTGTACCGCATCGCACGCAAACATGCCGGCAACCAAAAGGGTGGGTGGACGTGCCGGGTGGAGGTGCTGCGCGACAAAACCGGCAGCGACAGCAAGCCCAAGGAGTTCAACAGGATGCTTCGCAAAGTCGTGGAGGCCGACCAGCTTCCCGATTACACTATGGAGATGGCAGCCACGGCAGACGGCAGCCCTGCCGTGTTGTTCCGCCTACGCGGCGAAGCCGAGGCACTGGCGCTGGCCGCTAGGTTGGAGGCCGAGCAAGAGCGGCGGAGCCGAGTCGAAGCCGATCGACGCCGCGCGGCCGAGGTGGACGATCTTATGGACAAGCTCGCTCGCGGGCGCTGACTATCGTGGTTTCACACACCGGGGTGCCACGAGGAAACTCATAGGCGCTCCAAGCTGGCGCTCCACACATAGTCAGGCAGCCGTATTCACAGTCTAGATCGAACTTAAATTGTCGTGGGATCACACACCGAAGCGTCGTGGGATCACACACCCTACTATCGTGGGATCACACACCGAATCACGTGGGATCACACACCGGGGGTTCCCGGAAGGCCGCAGGAAACGTGGGTTTTTTGGCCCATTTTCCAGCCTTAACCTTCTTAACGATTCCTATTTAACAGAATCTCTTAACCCACCAGCACTCCGCACCCGGATAGCTCGAAGACATTGCGGAATTGACCCTACGGGCCAATGCGCCTTTGTTTCGTGCCGGCTATCGCCGTCACAAGGGCGGCCTATCGGCCGCAGGCTTCCAGGAGAAGCAAAGCGGATCGGGCGGTGTGTGCCTGTCAGCGTTAGGCCCGGCGGACAGGGCAGGTCAGGCGATATCCCAAAGCTCACCGTTGCACCTTGCCGGTGTGTACGATCACGCCGGATCGAACAGGCGGGCGAACTCGCGCTGATCGTAATAGCGGATTTTCTTCGCCCAGAGCGGGCGTTCGCCCTGCCGCAGCAGCAGAAGGGTGTCGGCGGGCATCCGCATGATTTCGTCCGGTGTCACCAGCCTGCGCGCGGCGACGTGGCCGCTGACGCTGGTGGAATGGTCCGGGCTGTCGAACCAGCTCGTTTTCTGTGACGTGCTGGCGGTCTCATATTCGATCGTGGTGTCGCCGATCGTGCGCGAGAGCATGTCGGCCGTCGCATGATCGTTGACCCCGAATGTCTGGACCACGCCGGCATTGGACAGGAAGGTGCCGGCGCGTTCGCCATAGAGCGCGCGGAGCTGGTGCATGTCCTGAAGGATCGGCCAGAGCTGGAGGCCATAACCCGCCATCAGCCCCATCGCACGTTCCACCGGCTCCAGTCGGCCGAGGGCTGCGAACTCATCGAGCAGGAACAGCACCGGGCTTGCCGGGCGGGCAGGGGATCGCGCCATGTCGGTGACGGCCTGCCCGACCAGCAGCCGCAGCCAGCGCGCATAGGTGTCGAGCCGATCGGGCGGGAGGCACAGGAACACGGTACCCGGCCGCTCCTTCAGGTCCGCGAACCGGAAGTCGGATGCCGAGGTGCTGTCCACCAGGCGCGGGCTGTCCATGAAGTGGGTGTGGCGCTGCGCCGAGGAGAGCACGCCCGCGGCCTCCCGGTTCGACTTGCCGAGCTGGCGATTGGCGGCGCGCGCGATGAGGCCGCCGGCGCTGGTGCTGGCCTGCATGTCGGCGAGCAGCGTGGCGAAGCCGGCGGGATCGCGGGTGAGCTTGTCGCGCACGGTCGCCAGCGTGACGCGGGCAGGGGGCTCGTGGACGACGGTGTGCAGGATCACGCCGGCGATCAGCGCCTTGGCTTCCTCGTTCCAGTGTGCCTCGCCCGATTGCCCCGGTGCGTCATGGACCAGCGCATCGGCGATCGTCTGTGCATCCTCCGCCAAGTCGGGGCTGGTCGGATCAAGCCACGCCAGAGGGTTGTAGCGGGCCGTGGGGCGCCCCGAGACGCCGAAGGGGTCCAGGCACCACACATCGCCCTTGGCGGCCCTCGCACGGGCTGTGACGCGGGCATTCTCGCCCTTGGGGTCGATGCAGACCACCGAGCGGTCCAGCGTGAGCAGGTTGGGGATGATCGTGCCGACGCCTTTCCCTGAGCGGGTAGGGGCCATCGTCAGCAGATGGGCGGGTCCGTCGTAGCGCAGCAGCTTGCCGCCTTCGATGGAGCGGCCGATCAGAAGATCCCCGTTTCCCTCAAGCCGGCGCACGTCTCCCCGATCGCCGAAGCGGGCCGAGCCGAGCAGCGAGCTGCGCCGGTTCGCGGCGCGGCGATTGACGCGCCAGGCCAGGAACAGGATCGCGCCGGCCAGCAGGAACGGAATGTCGGTGGCAATCTCGCCATAGCCGAAGATGCCCTTGAGCCAGCTGTGGCTGGCGAACAGCACGACCGCGGCGACGAGCACCGCGAACAGCGGGCTGATCCGCCTGCCGGGCATCAGTCGGCCCGCTCCAGCGGCGTGATCGCCAGCCCCGGATCGGCGTCAGGATGATCGTAGAGCTTCAGGATGATTTGTGTGGCGAGGGGAGGGGGCACGGCCTCGTCGCGAAGCATGTCGAACAGCGCCTCATCCTCCGCGTTCAGGTCCATGCCCTCGATGGCGAGATTGGCGCGGGAGTCAGCGTCATCCTCGCGCCACATCGCGGCTTCCGCCGGCGTGCCGCGTACATAGTCGAGCGCGCGAACTTCCGTCCGGAGCGCGTCAAGGTCGAGCGTCGTCATGCCACCGTCTCCTTGCCTTCCGCTTCCGCGTCGAAGGCCCGCTTGCCGCGTCGGTTCCAGAGTGCCACCATATCGCCGACGTCATCACCGCGAGCACGGCCGACCAGTTCCAGCAGCGCGCCGTAAATGGTGGCGCGATCGTCGTCAGCGAGATCAACCAAACCGGCCTTCTGAACGAGGCCGCCTAGCTCGATCAGGTGGCGGGTGCGTTCGCGCCGTTGCACGACCCAGCCTCGCGTATCAGTCCGACGCCGTGCCGCTTCCAGACGCTGGATCAGCGCCCGGTTGCGTACCTGCGCTGTCGCCGTTGCCGCCAGCAGTCCGCCCACCTTTGCGCCCGCGTCGTTGAAAGAAGGCGGCGCCCTTCGCACGCCATGCCTCCTTCGCTTCCGCGTTCTGTGACGCGGCGGCATCGAGCAGCACACCGGCAAGCGTTTCCATGTCGAGTGTATCTGCACCCGTAGCGGTGACGAGCTGCCCGAGCTGTTCGACCCGGCGCGCCTTCAGCCCACGCGCCTTGTCCTCCAGCGCCTTCAGCTCCGCGTTGTAGTCCCGCACCTTGCGCATGATGCCTCCATCGTCCGCGTCTTGGTCACAGCAGCCTAGCAAACCGACCAGGGAGGACAACCCACATCAACAGCCAGCACTAAGTCAATCAGGAGATGCAAAGCAGATCGTGAGTGCGCGCTTATACGTCGTTGCCGACGTGCGCTAAGAAGTGCATCATGCCGTTCGCGATGGCGATCTACCATTTCAGCGCCAAGGTCATCAGCCGTGCGAACGGATCCAGCGCCGTCGCGTCTGCCGCCTATCGCTCCGCATCCGAGCTTCACGACGAGCGGCTTGGGCGCAATCACGACTTCTCCAACAAGGCCGGCGTCATCCACTCCGAGGTGTTGCTGCCAGAGGGCGCGCCGGAGCGTCTGACGGATCGCACGACGCTGTGGAACGAGGTGGAGGCAGGCGAGAAGCGCAAGGACGCACAGCTTGCCCGCGAGGTGGAGTTCTCGATCCCGCGTGAGATGAGCGAGACGCAGGGCGTAAGCCTCGCCCGCGATTTCGTGGAGAGAGAGTTCGTGAAGCGCGGGATGGTCGCTGACCTCAACGTGCATTGGGACAAGGCGAAGGACGGAAGCCCTAAGCCGCACGCGCACGTCATGCTGGCAATGCGCGAAGTAGGTCCGGAGGGGTTCGGCAAGAAGGTCCGCGACTGGAACTCGACCGAGTTGTTGAAGGGCTGGCGCGAGGCATGGGCGGCACACGTCAATGAGCGCATGGTGGAGCTGGGGCTGGAGGGGCGGATCGACCATCGCTCCTATGAAGACCAGGGCATTGCGCTGGAGCCGCAGCACAAGATCGGGCCGGCGGGAATGCGCCGGCTCGACCGCGGCGAGGACGCCGAACGTGCCGAGGATCATCGGCGGATCGCCCGGGAAAATGGCGAGAAGATCGCGGCCGACCCGCGCATCGCGCTCGACGGCATCACACGGCAACAGGCGACCTTCACGACCCGCGACCTTGCCGCGTTTGCCTTCCGTCATTCGGATGGCAAGGAGCAGTTCGACCAGGTGATGGCGGCGGTGCGCGCCAGTCCCGAGCTGGTGGCATTGGGCAAGGACGGACGCGACCAGGAGCGGTTCACCTCCCGCGACATGATCGCGACCGAGGCGCGCTTGGAGAAGGCGGGCGACGAGCTGGCGCGACGCGATGGGCATGGCGTGTCCGAGCGGCACCGTGTCGGTGCGCTTGGGGCTGCCGAGGACCGCGGGCTGGTGCTGTCGGGCGAGCAGCGCGACGCCTTTGACCATATCACCGAGGGCCGCGGGCTGGCGTCGGTGATCGGCTATGCCGGCACGGGCAAGTCGGCGATGCTGGGCGTCGCGCGCGAGGCATGGGAGCGCGAGGGCTATCAGGTGCGCGGCGCGGCCTTGTCCGGGATCGCAGCCGAAAACCTTGAGGGCGGATCAGGCATCCAGTCCCGCACCATCGCCAGCCTTGAACATGCGTGGGCGCATGGCCGCGACCAGCTGTCCCGCAACGACGTGCTGGTGGTGGACGAGGCAGGCATGATCGGCACCCGCCAAATGGAGCGGGTGCTGTCCCATGCCCGTGACGCCGGCGCCAAGGTGGTGCTGGTGGGTGATCCCCACCAGTTGCAGGCGATCGAAGCCGGCGCGGCGTTCCGGTCGATCGCGGAACGGCACGGTGCGGCCGAGATCACCGAGGTTCGCCGGCAGCACGAGGACTGGCAGAAGGACGCGACGCGGGCACTGGCGACCGGCCGTACGGCCGAGGCGATCCACGCCTACACCGACCGCGGCATGGTCCACGCGGCCGACACACGCGAGGGGGCGCGGGCCGATCTGGTGGACGGGTGGGATCGTCAGCGCCAAGCCGATCCGGACAAGACACGCATCATTCTCACCCACACCAATGCCGAGGTGCGCGAGCTGAACCAGGAGGCACGCGAACGGGTGCGCGCATCGGGCGGGCTAGGCGAGGACGTGGGTGTTACCGTCGATCGGGGCGCACGCGACTTCGCAGCCGGCGACCGGATCATGTTCCTGCGCAACGAGCGCTCGCTGGGCGTGAAGAACGGCACGCTGGGCACGCTGGAGCGGGTCGAGGGCGGGCACATGGCGGTGCGGCTCGACGGGGGCGGCCGCGCTGCGTTCGACCTCAAGGACTATGCCGCGGTCGATCACGGCTATGCCGCTACCTTCCACAAGTCGCAGGGCGTGACGGTCGATCGCGCGCATCTTCTCGCCACCCCCGGCATGGACCGGCACAGCGCCTATGTCGGCATGTCGCGGCACCGCGACGGGGTGCAGCTCCACTATGGCCGTGACGACTTCGCCGACCAGCGCCAGCTTGCCCGCGTGCTATCGCGCGACCGCGCCAAGGACATGGCCGGCGATTATGCCGTGCCCTCCGACGAGGACCGGGCGCGCAGCTTCGCCGAGCGGCGCGAGATACGCTGGCCCGAGCGCGCCCGTGAGATCGGCCACCAGGTCCGCGACAAGGCCAGAGGCATGTTTGCCGGCTTCCGGCCGAAGCCTGTTGCCACGCCCGAGAAGGCGTCCATGCCGGATCGCGCCGAGGTGGCGATCGGCGCCAAGCCGGATCAGGGCAAGGCGATTGAACGGTATGCGCGCGCGGCAGCCGATATAGGCCGGATGCGCGCGCGGGAGTTGCCGGTGCTTCCGCATCAGGAGAGCGCGCTACGCCGTGCCGGCGAGGCGCTGGACCAGGTGCGGCCCGATGGCGCGCGCGACCTCGACTCAGCGTTCCGCCGCGATCCCGGACTGGTCGGGCAGGCGGCCGAGGGCAAGATTGGCGGCGCGGCGCGCGCGATGGCCGAGGAGCGCCGGGTGCGGCTCGACCCCGACGCGCGCGCCGACCGGTTCGTGGAGAGCTGGCGGGGGCTGGCGCGCGAGCGGGCAGGCGGTGACCAGGCCGGGGCCGAGAAGGCCGTCACGCGCATGGGCGCGATGGCGGAGGGCCTGCGCCGCGACCCCGAGCTGGCGAAGGCGCTGGAACGCCGCGCGCTCGAGCTGGAGCTGAAACTGGAACGCGGCCGGAGCATCGAAAAATCGCTGGAGCAGTCAATCGGGATCGGCCGCGAGCGCGACAGGGGCATGAGCCTATAAGGGGATTACGTGTGACGGATGAAGAAGGGCCGAATGAAGCCGCGCAGGCGTTCGAGGAGCTGCGCGCCGAGGTGACGCTGATGCGCCGTGCCGTCGAGCGGCTGACTGCCGAGCGCATGGAGGTGCCCGAGCCGCCCGACTATTCCGAGACGCTGGGCGTCATCGCTAACAATATCACCGCCACCGCGCAGCGCGTCGATATGCTGGTCAAAAGCCCTATGCTGGCGATGACGCCCGAACAGTTGGCGGGACGGATCACCGCGGCGGCGAGCACGGCGCGCCAGGAAGACCGGCAGACGATCGCCACGGCGCGCACCGGCCTGGAGGACGTGACCCGCCAGCTTCACGGCTACGTCGTATCAGCGCGCCGGGGCGACGAGCAGAACCGCTGGCTGATGTGGAGCGCGATCGGCGGTGTGGTGGTCGGGATGATGTTGTGGGCGGTGTTCGCCGGCATCGTTGCCCGCGCCGTGCCCGCGAGCTGGCAATGGCCGGAGAAGATGGCGGCGCGCTCGCTCGACCTGCCGATGTGGGAAGGCGGCCAGCACCTCATGCGCGCCAGCGCGCCGGACGCTTTCGCCAACATCGCGGCAGGCGATCGGATCGTCACCGCTAACCGGCAGGCGCTGGAGGCGTGCCGGAAGCGCGCGGATAAGGCGCGAGAGGCGGTGCGCTGCACGATCAAGATCGAGCCCGAGGCGAGGCGTTAGGGTGGCGGACACTCTCACCCCGGCAGGCCGCTCCGAGCGCATGAGCCGCATTCGGGGCAAGAACAGCAAGCCCGAGATGCTGGTGCGCCGCATCGTGCATGGCATGGGCTACCGCTATCGGCTTCACGACAAGCGTCTACCCGGTAGCCCCGACCTTGTGTTTCGCGGCCGGAAGAAAGTCATCTTTGTCCACGGATGTTTCTGGCATCGTCATCCCGATCCGAATTGCAAACTGGCGCGAATGCCAAAATCCCGGCAGGATTTCTGGGGACCGAAGCTGGAGGGCAACCGCGATCGAGACGAGCGCAATCGTGCGATGCTGGACCGAAAGGGCTGGCGGGAGCTGGTTGTTTGGGAATGCGAATGCGGGCAAACGGAACACTTGAAGAACAAAATACGTGGATTTCTCGATGACGACCAAGGAAACGCCCATGCGGGCCATTGAGCTATTCGCCGGCGCCGGCGGGCTGGGCATGGGGATCAGCAAGGCGGGATTCCGTCCCATGCAGGTGGTCGAATGGGATCGCTGGTGCTGCGATACGATTCGAGAGAACCGCAAGGTAAAGGCGGGTGGTATTAGCCATTGGCCGTTGCCGACCGAGGGTGACATTCGAGCCGTCGATTTTCGACAGCACGAAGGCAAGATCGACCTTGTGACGGGTGGACCACCTTGCCAGCCATTCTCCCTTGGCGGGAAGCATCGAGCACATGCCGACGCGCGCGACATGTGGCCGGAAGCTGTCCGGGTTGTGCGCGAGACGCGCCCGCGCGCGTTCGTGTTTGAGAACGTGAAGGGGCTGACCAGGGCGAGCTTCGCCACCTACCTTGCTCATATCGTCCACCAGCTCACCTATCCCGAACTCACGTTGCGGCCGGGCGAGACGTGGATGGAGCACATGGCGCGCCTAGAGCGTCACCACACCGCCAAGGGCGGTTCGGACGAGCTGCGTTACAACGTCGTGTATCGGGTGCTCAACGCAGCCAATCACGGGGTGCCACAACGGCGTGAGCGTGTCGTGTTCGTCGGCTTCCGCGCGGACCTTGGCATTGAATGGTCCTTCCCGGAGGCAACCCACTCGCTCGAAGCGTTGCTATGGGAGCAGGTACGAACGGGTGACTATTGGGAGCGGCACGAGATCGCCAAGCGCGACCGGGTGCTTGATCCACGCTTCCGCGCCCGCGGCATGGCGCTGTTGGAGAAGCCGGCGGACAAGCCGTGGCTGACCGTGCGGGACGCGATTGGAGACCTTCCTGATCCGGAGCTTCAGCCGGAACTCGCGGCTGCCTGCCTCAACCATCGATTCCAAGGTGGCGCCCGCAGCTATGTGGGCCACACTGGCAGTCCGCTTGATGAACCAGCCAAGACGCTCAAGGCGGGCGTCCACGGTGTCCCGGGGGGCGAGAACATGCTGCGTCGCGCCGATGGAAGCGTGCGCTATTTCAGCGTCCGAGAGAGCGCCCGGCTACAGACCTTCCCTGACAAGTACCGCTTTCATGGCTCATGGACCGAGTCCATGCGCCAGCTCGGCAACGCCGTCCCGGTGAAGCTCGCGCAGGCCGTTGGAGAGAACGTGGCGAGGCATTTGACCGCCGCATGAGCCGTAAACCCACACCCGCGCCGTCGCCGATCGCCGAACTGCGCGCGAATCTCGACCAGCTCATCGAACAGACGACCTCGACCACCCTGTCGGCGCCGCGGCGACGGACGCTTGAGAAGGAAATCCGGGGTGTCATCGAGGAGCTAGGCTCTTTTCTGAACACGCTGGACCCGATCCGGCAGCCTTCGGCGGTGTTTGATCCCAGCAATCCCAAGGTGGTGGGGCGGTTCGTCTCGCTCGCGCTGGTCGCGCAGCAGCGTCACCCGTTGGCCGAGATACCGCGCTTCTATGGCTCCGGCATCTACGCCATCTACTACAACGGCCCATTTCCGCTGTATGCGCCCATCAGCGGAAGCGAGACGCCAATCTACGTCGGCCAGGCCGCGCCCGCGATCAACAATGCCCGTACCCCGCTGGAGCAGGGGCCGCGGCTTTGTGGGCGTCTTTCAGACCACCGTAAGAACATCGGTACGGCCATCACCACGCTCGACCTTGCCGACTTTCAGTTCCGATCGCTGGTCGTTCAGAGCGGCTGGGAAACGGCGGCCGAGGATTACATGATCCATCTGTTCCGGCCGATTTGGAACAGCGAGACGAGCATACTCTATGGCTTGGGCAAGCATGGAGATGACGCGACCACCCGAGCCAATAAGCGCTCGCCGTGGGACACGCTCCATCCCGGCCGGAAATGGGCGGAAAAGTCCAAGGAAGATGCCAAATCGCCGGCAACGATCGAGACGGAGCTAAGCCGGCATTTTGAGGAGCACCCGGTATTTCCGGACCTTGAGCATGTGCTGACCAGCTTTTTGGACGAACTGCGTCAGGTGTAATCAACAGAACCCAATTGGGGGAGATCGAAGGGGCGATCACAACAATGAGCGAAGCACAGGCACTCGCGAACATCGTCACTTGGTCGGAGGATAGTCCTGGCTGGCAGCGTGACGCGCTTCGTCGGTTAGCTACAGGACATAGCCTCGCCGACCATGATGTCGATGAGTTGGTTGCCATCTGCAAGGGCCAGGTAGCGGCCGACCCCGTGTCTGCTGACAACTTCCGTGATCCCGCCCGCATTCAAGGCCAAGTCAATCTCCGCCGCGTCCATGGCGTGAACCACGTTAATGCGCTGGCGCCCGATCAGCGGTTGGCCTTTCAGCCGCATGCCCCGGACACGGCCAAGCCGAACTCAAGGCCTGTTCGGCCCCCGCGACCATGTGGACACTCTGAAAATAGCTGTCCCGTTCCGCCCAGCGCAGATAGGCCGCACGCAAGGCCGCACGATCATCGCGCGGCGCGCCGCACTCGGCCTTTCGCGCGACGATCATCATGTCCAGCACGCCTTGGAGATATGCTCCACACCTCTGCTCCGCGGCGCGGCAGCTCGCGAGAAGCGCGGCACCTTGCATGTCCGACTGTTTGGTTTGCGCCAGCGCCGGAGCATGAGGAGCGACCGCCCCCATCAGCGCCAAGATCATGGTTGCACGTTTCACCGTTTTCGTCCTTTCCGAACCCGGCTGGGCCGGGTGAAGGGGCGCGTCCGAGCTTAAGGTGCTGACACGCCTCAATCGCATTTTCATTCCTCGCTACCTGTAGCGAACTGCAATGATGATCGCCCGGACGCGCAATAAAGGGCGGTTTCCGGCGCACGTTGTTTGAGACAGATAGTCTCGCCAGACGCAAATTCCGTGAGACATAGCGCACGGTCAGTGAGACGGACGCACATTGCTGATCCGCCGGCGCACGAACGGCAAAAAGTGGTGGAGAAGCGACAGGCGGGTTTCGGTAACGCGATCACAAGAAGCGGCCGTCCAGATCGCGGCTATAGCCCCCGCGTTTCCTCAACGAGAATGCTTTCTGCCTCATCGATACCCGCCCAAAAATCAGCTCCGGTATCCACGAACGGAATGTCGAATACCAAGCAATCATCGCGTAGCTGGCGGCTTAGCTGCTGGCTGACTTTGAGATATCGGCGGACGTTCTCAATCCCGGTTCGATGAAGCCAGTCGGTTGGCGGCCTTGTGTGGCCTGCAACTGCCACAGCTTTGTCCTCGATCGGGATATTAGGATAACCAAGGAAGCAGGCCCTCACCGGCTGGTCAGCCTCCTGAATGAAACGGGCTACCGCTTGAGGGCGAAGGTTCACCCCTTCGACCAGATAGTCCCGTCGATCGAAGATGGCATGATCGAGAATAGGTTCGATGATAGGCCACATCTGGTCTGCGGTGCCAAGGTCGTCGGCTCCGGGAAGAACGCCAAGCGAGCGCGCACCCAGATGAAGACCCATCTTCAAGGCGTCCAGCGTGAACCAAGGAACGCCGTGGCGAGCGCACATACGCCCAGCCAGAATCGACTTGCCGCTTCGGCTGCAACCTCCAACGATATAGAGCATCAACGCCTCTTAGCGCGGCCGATGCAATGTCGGCTATCGGGAACTTGGCTCGTCCGCTGCAACGCCCGACACTGGGCGATAGCTGCCAATTGTGGCGATGTTGGCACCGCAAGAATAACGAGCGGTTTTCTGGTGGCGGGCGATACTGGCCCATGAGGCGCACCGCGTGACCAGAAAACCCGTTGCGGCAAACAGCACCAGCTTGGCCGTGCCGGTTCGGCTATTCTCGTGCTGCTCGCGCCAGCGGATCAACAATGTGCGCCCGTCTCACCGACCGTGCGCTGCGTCTCAACGATCGTGCGCCCGCTGCGCCGATCCGTCTCAAACAATGTGCGCCGGAAACCGCCCTTCATTGCGCGTCCGGGCGGTCATCATTGCAGTTCGCTACAGCTACCGAGCACCTGGCCTTCGGGCGTCACGAACAGCTCGACTGTCTTGCCAGCGCTGTTCCAGTTGCCCATCGGGCCGTGGTCGGGGTCGGGCGGCGATGACGGCCCGAAAAGCCGATCGCCTGATCGTCAGCTTCGTTGCAGGTTCATTTTGTCAAGGGCAGCGCGCAGGCCGCGGGCGAGCTTGGCTGCATCCTGGTTCGCCCAAAAGTGCATGAAGAACAGGCGCGGCTCGTCGTTCAGCATGTGATTGTGCAGTGCCGTAACTTCGATCCCGCTGGCGCGCAGCGCGCGCATGACCGGATCGACCTCGCTCGCTACCAGCACGAAATCGCCGGTGATCGCGGCCTTGCCGCCCCCGGTCGGCTGGAAGTTGATCGCGGTCGCGGTTCCCATCGTGGGCGGCGTGACCATACCGGCATCCATCAACCTTTCCGCGCGCGGGAAGCTGTATTGGAGGACGCCGCCATTCGGCTTGCCCTTGGCCCCCATCACGCCGTCAAGTGCGGCCGTGTTGAGATCGACGGGCGGCGAGCTGCCGGCCCCGGCTGAGGGCGGTTGCGAGTCCCTGGACGGCGCGGCGAGCGGGGTGCGGCTTTCCGCCAGCGCGGCGCGCAACGCGGTCGCGAGCTTCACCGGGTCGCCATGCCCGGCGATGTGCAGGTACATGGTGGCGGGCGCGGAGCGCAGCAGGTGATTGTGGAGCGCGGTGATCGTGAAGCCGCCGGCCAAGAGGCGGCTTATCACCGGGTTCACCTCCTCGTGCGTCAGCACCAGGTCGCCCATCACCATAGTGTCGTCACCCATCGGCTGGAACGCCGCCCAGGAGCCGAGCGCCAGTGCTGGCTTGATCGCCACGCCGTCGAGAGTGACGTGCAGGTCGGAGCGCGGGAAGCCGTAGCGATGGACACCGCCCGCCTGTTCGGTGCCCGGTCGGCCGAGCGCAGCATCGACCTTGTTCCAGTCGGGCGCGGCCCAGGCCGGGGCGGCGAGCGCGGCGAGAACGCCGGCCAGAAGGGGTTTCATCATCCAATCTCTCCTATCATCAGCGCCGGCACGGATAGGCTTCGCGCAACGCGACGGTCTCCCCGCGCTGCGCGTGCGCCGCGGTAGGAGCGATCCCGCCCGAGACGAGCAGCGCCAGCATGGTCCCGGTCAGACGTGACATCGCCCTCTCCTCGCGCGTTCGCCAACCCAAGTATGTCTATGGTTGCATGAACGATGATGCAACCGTTACACTCCAAAATCCGGATGATACAGTTATGACGAACGCCGAACCCAGCCCTTGGTTGCTGTTGATCCCGCAGCTTCCCGCCAAGCCCGCCTATTTGCGGGTGAAGGTGTGGCGGCGTTTGCAGGCGATCGGGGCCGCGCCGCTCAAGAACGCGGTCCACGCGCTCCCCAACCGCGCCGACACTCGCGCGCTGTTCGAGGATTTGCACCGCGAGATTGCCGACAATGGCGGCGAGGCGCTGATCCTAGAGGCGCGGCTGGTAGGTGGCATCGGTGACCCCGAGCTTCGCGGAACTTTCGACGCGGCGCGCGATGCCGATTACGAGGAGCTGGCGCGCGAGGCGCGGACCTTGGCGGAAGGCGAGTATGTTCCCCCCGGCGAGGTTCGCCGGTTGCGCCGCCGGCTGGACGAGATCGCCGCGATCGACTTCTTCGGCGCGCACGGGCGGCAAACGGCCGAGGCGGCGCTTGCCCCGGCGGAAGCCCGGGCGGGCCAGCACCCCGACGTGACCGGGCCGGGCGCGCCCGAGCTGGCCCAGGCCGAGCTTCGCGGGCGCACTTGGGTCACGCGCGTCCACATCCACGTCGACCGCATCGCGTCAGCGTGGTTGATCCGGCGCTTCATCGACCCGGACGCGACCTTCAAGTTCGTGGAGGGCAAGGGTTACGCCCCCGAGCCCGGCGAGCTGCGCTTCGACATGGCGGACGCCGAGTTCACGCACGAAGGCGACCGCTGCACCTTCGAGACGCTGGTGTTCCGCCGAGGGCTCGACGGCGACCCGGCGCTCGTCGCGCTGTCGGAGATCATCCACGACCTCGACATCGCCGACGACAAGTTCGGCCGGCCGGAGACGGCCGGCGTCAGCGCGCTGATCGAGGGGATATGCGCCGCCACGCCCGACGACCCCGACCGGCTCGCGCGAGGCGCGGGCGCGCTCGACGGCTTCTACGCCCACTTCACCAGGCGACGAGGAGAATGACGATGGAGGCGACCGCGACCGCGCCGATCGCAGGCCCGAGCCCGCGGGATCACGGCATCCCCTTCGGCGAAGCGCTGCGGGTCTGGGCCAAGGTTGCCGCCTTAAGCTTCGGCGGCCCGGCCGGCCAGATCGCGATGATGCACCGCGTGCTGGTCGAGGAGCGGCGATGGATCGGCGAGGAGCGGTTCCTTCACGCGCTCAACTATTGCATGTTGCTGCCCGGCCCCGAGGCGCAGCAGCTCGCCATCTACATCGGCTGGCTGCTCCACAAGACCAAGGGCGGGCTTGTCGCTGGCGCGCTGTTCGTGCTCCCCGGCCTGGTCGCGATCATGGCGCTGAGCTGGGTCTATGCGCTGTTCGGCAACGTCCCCTTTGTTGAGGCGCTGTTCTTCGGCTTGAAGGCCGCCGTGCTCGCGATCGTGCTTCAGGCCGTCGTGCGCATCGGCTCGCGCGCGCTGAAGAACAACGTCATGCGCGGGATCGCGGCGGCATCGTTCGTGGCGATCTTCTTCCTTGGCGTTCCTTTCCCGATCATCATTCTTGCGGCCGCCATCGCCGGCTTCCTTGGCGGGCGCGCACGCCACCCCGCCTTCATGGGCGGGGGCAGCCACGGTGCATCGGGCGGCAAGATCGTCCGCGATGCCGAAACCGCGCTTGGCGAGCACGTCCCCGACCACGCCCGCCCCAGCCTCGCATGGTCGCTCCGGATCAGCGGTGCGCTCCTCGCGCTGTGGCTCGCGCCGATTGCGGCGCTGCTCGCGTCAGTCGGACCGGGCAATGTGTTCACGCAGATCGCGCTGTTCTTCTCCAAGATGGCGGTGGTGACGTTCGGGGGCGCTTACGCCGTGCTCGCCTATGTCGCTCAGCAGGCCGTCGAAAACTACGGCTGGCTTCGTCCCGGCGAGATGCTGGACGGACTTGGCATGGCGGAGACGACGCCGGGGCCGCTGATCATCGTGACGCAGTTCGTCGGCTTCATGGGCGCGTTCCGGCAAGCGACCGGCTTGCCCCCGCTGCTCGCCGCCACCTTGGGGGGCTTGCTCACGACCTGGGTGACGTTCGTGCCTTGCTTCCTCTGGATCTTCCTGGGCGCGCCGTTCATCGAGAAGCTGCGCGGTAACAAGGCGCTGTCGGCCGCGCTCGCCGCCATCACCGCAGCCGTGGTCGGCGTGGTGCTCAATCTGGCGGTGTGGTTCGCGCTCCACACCCTGTTTCACCAAGTCCGCGCCCTGCCGATCGCCGGCAGGACGCTGGACGTGCCGGTGTTGTCCACCCTCGACCCGGCCGCGCTAGCGTTGACCGTCGCGGCCCTGGTCGCGATGTTCCGGTTCAAGTCGGGCGTGATCCCGACCTTAGGCGCGTGCGCTGCGGCGGGCGTCGCGCTTCGCTTGTCCGGGCTCGCTTAGAGCTGGAGCCCGAAGCGCGGCCCCACCCACGTCATCGCGAGGTAGAGCGCAACCGTGAGGAGACACCCCGAGGCGAGCGCCAGCCAGAACGGCGCGCCGCGGTTGAGCATCGCCGCAATGAGTAGGAACATCGGCAAGGACGGCAGCACGTACCAGAAGGTCGCGCCGGCATGGGCCGCCATGCGCGCCCGATCGTGCGTGTCGCGCCAGAGCCAGATCATGCCCAGCACCGAGACGAGCGGGAGCGAGGCGATCAGCGCGCCGAAACCGGGGCTGCGCTTGGCGATCTCCGACACGGCGACGATGATGACGGCCGATATGCCGGCCTTGAGAAGCAGGTAGAGCATCAGCGCACCTCGACCGTGAGGTGCGCCAGCTCGTGAACCGGCGCGAGCCGCTGGCGGACCAGCTCGCCATTCCGAACGCCGGCGACGCTGACGATCGCCGCGTGCGCTTCCGGTCCGACCTTCCAGACGTGCAGGTCGGTCACTCGGGCGTCGCCGGGAGCTTCGACCAGCTCGCGCACCTCGTCGGCGACATGCGCGTCGGTGCGATCGAGCAGGACGGCGGCCGTGTCGCGCATCAGGCTCCATGACCAGCGGGCGATGACGACCGCGCCGACGATCCCCATGACCGGGTCCATCCAGACCCAGCCGAGATACCGGCCGGCGAGCAGCGCCGCGATGGCGAGGACCGAGGTGAGCGCGTCGGCGAGGACATGAACATAGGCCGAGCGGAGGTTGTTGTCGCCGCCGTGAGAGCCGTGGGCGTGCGCATGATCGTGCCCGTGGTGATGATCGTGCCCGGGCCCGTGCCCGTGATGGTGGTGACCGCTCGAGAGCAGAAAGGCGCTGGCGATGTTCACACCTAGGCCGACGACGGCAATGATCGTGGCCTCCCCGAATGCGACCGTGATGGGCTGAAACAGGCGCAGCACCGATTCCACCCCGATCCCGAGCGCGATCAGGCCGAGCACCATGGCCGAGGCGAAACCGGCGAGGTCGCCAACCTTGCCGGTGCCGAAGCTATAGGCCGGGTTGCGCGCGTGACGCTTGGCATACGCATAAGCCGCCGCAGCGACCGAGAGCGCGCCGGCGTGCGTCGCCATGTGGAACCCGTCCGCGAGCAGCGCCATCGAGCCGGTCAGGTATCCGGCGATGATTTCGCCGACCATCATCACGGCTGTGAGTGCGACCACCCACAGGGTTCGGCGGGCGTTCTCGTCGTGCGAGCTGCCCAGGAAAACGTGATCGTGGGCAAAGCGGTCGATTTCGGAAGCGGTAGGCATCGAGCACAATCCTACTTGGCGTAACGGCGGATCACCGCCAGCAGCTCGTCGGCTCCGTGGGCGCGCTCCTCGTCCGTCAGCCCCGACCGAGCAACGTGCGCTTCCAGGTGTTCGGCGATAATTTCGTCCATCAGCCCGTTCACCGCGCCGCGGACGGCCGCGACCAAGTGCAGAACCGTCGCGCAGGAGTCGCCTGACGTGAGGCCGCGTTCGACGGCCCCGACTTGGCCGGCGATACGACGCACGCGTGCGATCAGGTCGGCGTTGGAACCGGAGAGATGAGCCATATACCCCCCTCCCCTATGCCGGGCAGATCGCAAGAACAACCCGGCGCATTACCGCTGTTCAGAAAACGGCCGGGGCTGTTGAAAAATGCGCCGCTCGCGGCCGGGTACGGTTGAGGGCGGAATGACACCCTAAGGTCTTGCGATCCCGTCTCGCATGGGATGGTTGATCGGGAAAGAGAACCCGTTCCCGAAACTCACCCAAACACGCTGTTGTGGGAACGGCTAACGCAACGGCGCTTTGGCTTCGGGGCCTTCGAACCAGCGGTTTATATCGTCGGGCGATGTGACCGCCGCCTGGTTGAACACGAAACGTGCGTTCGGGTAAGCGGCGTGGAGTAGGTTCACCAGCCCCTCGAACAGCAGCGTGTTGTCGGCGACGAGCCGCACCCCCGCGCCGATCAGCAGGGCGTCGAACGGTCCCTGTTCCACGGCCCTGCCGACGACATCCTCGGGCGTATCGCCGTTCCTGATGAGGACGTTGACGACCTCGAAGCCCGCCTGGCGCAGCATGGCGACGTTGCCGTCGTTCGCCTGCCGCAGCTTGTCCTCAGTCAACCCCTCGAATCGCTTGAACTCGGGCGTATCGAAATCGACGCGCTCCGGATGAAGGCCGGTTTGCAGGACGCGAATGGTCATGGCGGTTCTCTCCCGATGCTGGCGGTACGGAAAGCGCTAGCTTAGGCCAGTCCGACCGGCGGCTCGTCGGACCAGAGCTGGTCGACGCCGAGCGGCGCGCCATGCTGGTGGACGCGGGCTTCGCCCCAAGGCTCTGAGTGCATCTGCCCCAGCGTATCGACGACGTTGTAGGTCGACTCCAGCGGCTTGCCCGCGGCGCGGTCGGCGAGCCAGTCGGCGATCAGCGGGAAGAACGGCGTGCCGAGCTGCGATGAGCGCGAGCCGCCCATGCCGTGCTCCTCGCCAGCATACATCACCAGCGTCTTGGGCCCCGGGACGTTGTTCAGATGCTCGATCGTGCAGGCCGCATCGGTCAGCGAGTCGTCCTCGCCCGACATGACGAAACACGGCATCTTGAGCTCGCGGCTGATCCGGAACACGTCCATCCGGTCCATGATCCGCTCCAGCGCCTCCTCGTCGGCGGAGCCCGTCATGTACATGAAGCGCTGCCGGAACGTGGGCGCCGCCATCTGGAAGATCGCCCAGTTGCGCGGCTGGAAGTTGGTGTACATCACCGCCAGTGCCGCGAAGCGCGGCTCCGCCGCCGCCATCTGCGTCGCCCAGAAACTACCGAACGACAGGCCCCACATCATGATCCGCTCGGGGTCCACCTCCGGCCGAGCCGCCGCGGCGTCGAACGCGCTCGTGCCCAGCGCGCCCTGACGGTCGGGATCGTACCAGATGCCGCGGGTGAGGCACGTGCCCTGGCCGGGGCCGTCGAGCATCAGAATCGCAAAGCCGCGGCGCAGGAAGCGGTCGGCCGAGCCGCCGATCTGCAACTCCTTGAACGCGTCCATGCCGCTGACCATGACGAGGCAGGGCAGCTTAGTGCCCTCGGCATAGCCGGGGGGCAGGTGGAACCAGCCGGGCACGGTGGTATCGCCGAACCGCACCTCGACCGCCTCGACCCGGTGGTCGGCGTGCGGAATGTAAGCCGCCGCCGTCGCCGCTGCCCGACGGCTTTCCGGCCATCGCGGTCGGGACGGGGCCTCTGTCGTCGCGCGGGACCATGACCGATCTGTTCGTCGCCGTGCTGGCGGCTGCGCGCGAGACGGTGACGATCACCACGCCCTATTTCGCCCCCGATCCGCCGCTGATCGGCGCAATCGTGGCGGCGGCGCGGCGGGGGGTCGCGCTGCGTATCATCTTCCCCCGCCGCAACGACAACCGCATCGTCGGCGCGATCAGCCGAGCCTATTACCCGGTGCTGGCGAAGGCCGGCGTGCGCATCTTCGAATATCGCGGCGGCCTGCTCCACGCCAAGACGCTGATCGCCGACGGATCGCTCGGGCTGGTCGGTTCCGCCAACATGGACCGCCGCAGCCTCGACCTCAATTTCGAGAACAACATCCTGTTCGATTCAACCGACCTCGCCGAACGGGTCGCCGCGCATCAGCGCGCGTGGCTCGCGGATGCGATCGAGATCGACCACGGCGGCATCGCGGCGCGTTCGCTGCCGCGACGGTTCGTCGATAATCTGCTGACGATGATCGCGGCGGTGTTCTGACGTGGCGGGTGCAAGAGAGACCGGTCGATGGTGAACGTAACGGCGATCGTCGCGGCGCTGGTGGGATCGCTGGCGGGCGGCGTGGGGCATTACCTGCTCGCCCGGCGCTCGTCGCGTCAAACGCGGCGCGCGATGATGACCGGCCTGGTCGCCGAGGTCGCCGTGCTTCGCCATCTGCTCGACCTGCAGTTCGGCAAGGCCGGCACAGCGGACGGCCCCATCGCGATCTTTCCGCTCACCTATCACGGCGAACTGGCGGCGGTTTACGACGCGCTGAGCGCGCATCTGGGCAGTCTCGACGAACAGGATGCCGAGCGGATCGTGCGCTTTCACACGCTGTGCAAGACCATCATCGGGATGGCGGACACGACAGGTGCGCCGCCCGTCGCGCCAGCACTGATCGCCGAAACCCTGACGCTAGGCGAGGCGATCGTCGCCGACCATCGCGGTTAGCCGCCGCACAGCCCGGTGAGGACACGCCGCGACGGCGCGAAGAATGTCGTCCCCGTCTTCGGCGTGGAAAAGTCCAGCAGCCGGTCATGGCGGCCGGGCGGATCGCCGACGAACATCCGCTCGAGCATCTTCTCGATCACCCAAAGGCGTCGCGAATAGCCGATGAAATAGGTGCCGAACTCGCCGCGCGCGGGATCGCCGTACGGCATGTTGTCGCGCAGGATGTCGTGCTCGGTGCCATCCTCATCGACGATCGTGCTGAGGGTCTTGTGCGATTTCTGCGCGTCCGCGCCGGCATCGGGGAGCTCGACGTTATCGACCTTGGTCCGGCCGATGATCTCTTCCTGTGCGCTTGCTCCCGCCGCGTTCCAGCCCGTCATGTCGTGCAGGTATTTCTGCACCACGACATAGCTGCCGCCGGCGAAATCCGGGTCTTCCTCGCCTACCAGCGCGGCGGCCGGAATGTCGTGACCGGCGGGATTGGCGGTGCCATCGACGAAACCGAGCAGGTCGCGTGCGTCGAAATAGCGGAACCCGGACACAGCATCCACGACCCGCACCGCCTCACCGAGCGCCGCCAGCAGCAGCCGTTCGAACTCGAAACACAGATCGACCCGCTCAGCGCGGATATGGAACAACAGATCGCCCGGCGTGGCGGGAGCCTGATGCTTGGCGCCCACGATCGGTTTGAACGGATGCAGCTCCGCCGGCATCTGTGCGGTCTTCGCAAGTCGCCTCCAGATGTCATGGCCCACGCCGACCACGCACGACAACCGGCCGGCCAGATCGCGAAAGCCCACCGTCTTGATGAGGTCGTCGACCGTCGCCAGCGTCTCGCGCACGTGCGCCAGCGCCCGATCGTCCGGCTCGACCGCCACCACGAGGAACACTGCCGCCTGCGACAGCGGCGCCTCGACGCTCTGCGCGTCGATCGGCACACGCTCCCAGGTCTGTCCGGTCATCGTTCGTCCATTCGTCGCTTGTGTGTCAGGACAAGGCGCTGGCGGCATCGTCGATCAGGCCCGTCACCGCGTCGCGCCGAAAGGCCAGCGAAGCATGGCTCGCGTCGAGGCGGATGGTCTTGCGCGCGTCCATCCGGCCCGACATTTCCGGGTTGGCCCAAGGCGCCGCTTCGCCCCGGAAGCCGTGAGCGGGAACGATTGCCGGTTTCGCCATGTGACGTCTCCCGAATATGCCGCGCGTGCGCCATTGCCTTGAGGGCCGGTATCGATCCCGCCATGCGCGTTGGCAAGAGATGCGCCGGCGCGGAAGGGGTCGCAAGCGTTCGAGCTATTCCCCGAACGGATAGCGCGGTGCCTGCGTTCCTTCGATCGTGATCCACTGGATCTCGGTCAGTTCCTCCAGCCCGACCATCGCACCCGATCGACCGTAGCCGCTGTCCTTCACGCCGCCGAACGGCGCCTGCGCTTCGTCGTCGAGCGTCACCGCGTTGATGTGCGCCATGCCGGTGTCGAGCCGCTTCGCCATGTCGAGTGCCAACGTCACGTCGCGGCTGAAGATCGCGCCGGTCAGGCCGTAATCGTTGTCGTTGGCGACGCGCAGCGCCTCCTCCGCGCTATCGACCGTGACGATCGAGGCGAACGGACCGAACGATTCCTCGCGGAAGACGCGCATGTCCGCGGTCACGCCGGCCAGCACGGTGGCGGCGAAGCAGCGGCCCTGCACGGTGCCGCCGGCGAGCAGCCCGGCACCCTTGGCCACCGCGTCGTCGACCAGCCCGGTCAGGTGCCCGACCGACGCATCGTTGATGACGGGGCCGAGGATGGTGTCGCTCGCGCGCGGGTCGCCGACCTTGAGCTTCTTTGCCGCGGCCGCCAGCCGGCGGGTGAACTCCTCGGCGATGGGACGCTCGACGATGATCCGCTCGGTCGACATGCAGCCCTGGCCCGAATTGGCGAACGAGCCGAACACCGCGGCATTGACCGCGCGATCGAGGTCGGCGTCCTTCAGGACGATGAACGGCGCCTTGCCGCCCAGTTCCAGCACCACCCGCTTCAGATATTTCGCCGCTTTCTCCGCGATGATCTTGCCGACCCTGGTCGATCCCGTGAAGTGGATGCGCCGCACGGCCGGGTGCGCGATCAGCGCATCGACGATCGCCGGCCCGTCCTTGGGCGCGTTGGTGATGAAATTGACGACGCCGGCCGGGAAGCCCGCATCCTCGAAGCACTGGGCGACCAGGCCGTGGGTGCGCGGGGTCTGCTCCGACGCCTTGATGACGACGGTGTTGCCGAGGATCAGTGCGGCGGGGACCGAGGCGGCCATCAGGAGAACCGGCGCGTTCCACGGCACGATGCTGACCACGACGCCGGCCGGCTTGCGGATCGCGACGCTGGTGCGGTTCGTATTTTCCGACGGGATCACCTCGCCGGTCAGCCCCTCATAGGCGGCGCCGGCGGCGTAGCGCAGCTTCTCCTCCATGATCCGGGCATTGTATTCGCCCCAGGCGGCCGGGCCGCCCATCTCGGCGGTGACGGCGGCGCTGATCTCGTCCTTGCGCGCTTCCAGCGCGTCGGCGGCGGCGAGCAGATAGGCGCGGCGCCGGCTGGGCGGCAGCGCGGCCCAGCCGGCGAACGCCTTGTGCGCGGCGTCGGCGGCGCGATCGACATCCGCGACGGTCGCGGCGGCGGCACGGGTCGCCGGTTCGCCCGAATAGGGGTCAAGCGATTCATAGGTCGCGCCGTCCGACGCCGGCGTCCATGCGCCAGCGATCAGCAGCTGTTGGTGGTTGATGGCCATGAAACCGTTTCCTTCCGTCTGGCGGACGCCGTCGATCGAACCGATCGGATCCTGCCGTGACGAAGGAAATACTGTTCCCCGCCTTCGCGATAAACCGGCGGACGAAAAACGCACTGTTATTGATGCCAGAAACAATCCGGTCAGAGGTAGGGCTGCATCGTGGTTTCGACCCAGACCAGAAACGCGCGCATCTTGGCCGACAGATTGCGGCGGTGGGCCACCACGAACCAGACCGGCAACGGTTCCGGCGGATAGGCAGACAGGATTTCGACCATCTCGCCACTGTCGAAGAGCGGCTGCATCGCTGCGAGACCCGCCTGGATCAGCCCGATGCCCGCCAGCCCGGCGGCATGATACGTCTGGACATTGTTGACGCTGACGTCACCCGGCAGGCCGAGGGTCGCATAGCCGTCGCCGTCGGGATATTCCCAACCGAAGCTCCTCGTCCCCAGAGCTGGTGCATAATGCACGATCCGATGGCCCTGACGGACGAGATCGTCCGGCGTCAGGGGTGTGCCATATCGCGCGAGATAGGCGGGACTGGCGGCGTTCACCATGCGCAGCGCGCCGAGCGGCCGTGCGATCAGATTGTCGTCGCCGATCGTCCCGACCCGCAACACGCCATCGAACCCTTCCTGCACGATATCGACGCGCCGATCGGTGCTGGATATTTCAAGTTCCAGTCCGGGATGGGCGGCGAGCAGCGCCGGCAGCGCCGGGATCAGCATCGCGCGGGCCAGTTCGGTCGGCACATCGACGCGCAACCGGCCGCGCACCGTGCCGCCGTGCTGCGTGAACATGGCGTCCAGACCTTCCGCCTCGGCGAGCAATTCCATGGCACGCGCATGGAAAGCGCGACCGTCGTCGGTCAGATGAACCGCACGCGTGGTGCGATGGAGCAACCGGACGCCGACCGTCGCTTCCAGGTCACGCACCGCGGTGGACACACGCCCCTTGTGCATTCCGAGGCTTTCGGCGGCCCTGGTGAAGCTCGCCATATCGGCGACGCGGGCGAAGATGATGAGCGGGGTCAGATCGCGCATCACGCCAGTCTAAGGCAATCCCGCGGCGTGGCCATGTTCCGATCATCCCGGGCACCGGCCTGGGGCGCGGCGTTGCACGGCGACGACGCTTCGGGGCGCCGGCCACGGTGTCGACCTGTTGCGCGACGAGACGGGGCCGGCGTAGAATCCGTCCGTGCTGGATTCCCGTCTGAGATATGCGGTGGCCGTGGCCCGCGTCGGGTCTTTCTCGGGTGCGTCCAAGGCGGTCGGGGTTACGCAGTCGGCGATCACCAAGAGCGTCGCCGATCTGGAGCAGCAACTCGGCTTCGCGATCTTCAACCGGACGTCGCGCGGCGTGGCGATGACGCCGGAGGGTCGCGATTTCATCGACCGGGCGGCACGGCTGCTGGCGGATGCCGCAGACCTGTTCGGCGAGCGCGACCGGGGCGCCGACCCGTTCGCGGGGCAGCTTCGCATCGGCCTTTTCCCCGGATCGATCGACTGGCTGATGACGGGGCCGGCGATCGCGCTCCTGAAACGACATGCCGGCGTGCGCTTCGAAACCGTCTCCGGTAACAGCGAGCGGGCGGTGCAGTTGCTGTCGCGCGGTGACATCGACGTCGCATTCGGGCTGGAGGCCGCGTTTTCCGGCTGGCCGCAGTTCAAGTGCGATCGCATCGCGACGATCGAGATCCTTCCGTTCGTGCGCAGGGAGCACCCGATCCTGACAAGGCATTCGATCGACAAGCGGGCGCTGACGCAGTTCGATTTCGTCGTGCCGTCGTCGTCCGAACCCTATACGCCGATCATCCAGCAACTCTACGAGCAGGACGGTCAGCGCCCGGAGGATCGGGTGCACATGACCGACTATTTCCCGCTGGCGCGGCAGATCGTCGCCGCGACCGACACCGTCGGGCTGGTGGCCAAAGCCTTCACCGCCGGCCGCTGGTTCCGCGATGGGTTCGTCGCGCTGCCCGATACCGGACTGCTGGAGCCGCTGGTGCTGGCCTATGCCGCCCGCGCGCGCTGGCAGATCAAGCCGGCAGCGCGGGATCTGATCGCCCGCGTCCGCGAGGCCTGGACGCCGGCGCCGCGGAGCGAGGCGCCGGCGACGAACGGCTAGAAGTTCAGCGCGAACTCGCCGCCGATGACCCTCCCCTTGTTAAGCGGCGACAGGCTGGCGCCCGGTCCGCCGAACGCGACGGTGAGCGGCGTATCGCCACCATAAGTCACTTCGTTCAGCAAGTTGCGGGCGTAGGCCGAGAGGCGCCATTTGCGGCTCGCGGCGTTATAGGTGAGGCTCGCATCGAGCATGTCCGCAGCAGGCAGAAAGCCGACATTGTTGTCGGTGAACCGGGCGGTGTCGCGATGGGTGAAATCCACGCGTGCGGTCGCGCTCCCCAGCGCGCCCAGCGCCTGATCGTAGGTCAGCCCGGCGCCATAAGTCCAGGGTGACAGCCGCGGCAGCTTCAGGTCGCGATCGATGCCGTTGATGACGCCGTCGCCGCTGATGTCGAAGCGGACGTTGCGATACTGGCCGTGAACATAGCCGAGCTGCCCGGACAGGACGAGGTTGGGCAGGATGAAGAACTGACCCTCCGCCTCCACGCCCTGGATCGTCGCGTCGGCGGTGTTGCGGATCACCTGGCTGATGCCCAGCGGGCCGGGCAGGTTGATCTCGCGCTGGAGGTCCTTCATCCGGTTATGAAAGGCTGCCAGGTTCAGCCGGCTGCGTCCGAACTGCTTCTTCGTCCCGATCTCGAAACTGTCCTGGACCTCCTGATCGAAGGGGCCGGGCGGCACGCCAAGATCGGTGTTGCGCAGGTTATAGCCACCGCTGCGGAAGCCACGCGTATACAAGCCATAGACCTGCGTCTGGTCATCGGGCTTCCATTGCAGCCCGACCTTCGGTGTGAAGCTCTTCCAGTCGTTGCTGTCGACGAAGTTCGTCGCGCAGCGCAGCGTGTCGAGGTCGCAGCCGTCGGCACGCAGGGTCGAGATGCGCACGGCCTTGCGCTCCCAGCTATAGCGACCACCGAGATTGAACGTCAGCGTGTCCGCGAAATGCCAGTCGGCGGACGCAAAGATGCCCCATGTCGTCTGGTCCTGAGTCCCGCCCCCCGAAACGATGCGGCTGTTGCCGAGAAGGTTGCGCCGCTCGGCATAGGCCAGATCCTGTGTAAAATAATACAGGCCGGTCGTCACTTCCACAGAGCCGAACTTACCGGCATAGCGCAGCTCGTTACTGAGCTGTTTCTGAGCGATGTTGAAGAAACCGTTGAAGAATGACTGCGGCGTGCCATCGATGTCGGTCGCGGTTCTCGAGCGGAACTGGCGGTAGCCCGAGATGTTCGTGATGACACCGTCGCCAAAGCCGACATCGACATTGGTTTCGACGATCGCCTGGTTCCAGATCGCCTTGTAGAAGCCCGGAAAATCAATCGACAGCGCGAACGTGTCACGCGGGAGTACCGCGTGACTCTGGACCGGCGCCCCGTCTCCATCGACGTCGCCGTGTTCGTAGCGGATGTCCATGCGGAAATCGTCCCCGCCTTTGACGGAGAGCGCGGGGCGGACAATGATGTCGCGCGACCTGCCAAAACTCCGACCGTCGAAGCGATTACGGAACCAGCCGTCGTCGTCGCTGTAATAGACCGCCAGCTTGGCCGCCAGCACGTCGTCGATCAGCGGCCCCGTCACCATACCGCTGACGGTCTTCTTCAGGCCGGTCTCGACCGAAGCCTTGGCGTTGGCGCGGAACGTGAAGCTCGGACGTGTCGTACGCATCACCACCGCGCCGCCCGTCACGTTGCGGCCGAACAGCAGCCCCTGCGGTCCGCGCAACACCTCCACCCCCTCGAGGTCGAAGTTATCGAGCACGACGCCCGCGTTGATGCCCAGATAGATGCCGTCGACGAAGACGCCGACGGTGGGATCAATAGACGGGATGGTGCTGTTGATGCCGAGACCGCGAATGGTGAAATTGGCATATCCCGGCGCGGTCCCAACGCCGTCGAGCTGCACGTTGGGCACGTCGTAGCTGAGGCTCTGAAGGTTCTGGACGAACTTCGCGTCGAGCTGAGCCTCGCCGAACGCCGTCACCGCGACCGGCACGTTCTGCACGCTCTCCCCATAACCCTTCTTGGTGGCGGTCACGACGATGTCTTCGGACAGTGCTTCGGTGGCGCTCGATGCAGGCGCTGCGGTTCCCGCCGGTGCAGGCGTCCGGGCCGCCGGTGGCGCGGGAGCATCGGCCCCGGTCTGCGCAGGCGCTTGCCCCTGTGGTCCGGCTTCGGCGGCAGTCGGTGCCGGCGCCTCTTGCGCATGTGCCGGCCCTGCCGAAACCAAGGCGGCAGACGTCAGCAGCCAGTATTTCATAGCCCCTCTCCATATTGTCTGTATTTTTGTCGAGGCAGGATCACCTGCCTCGTGCGCGCCGTCCAATTCAATGCGCGGGCGATCTATTCCCTCGGCTCATGTCCTGGATCGTCGTCATGCCGTCCGCTGAACGGCGGTCAGGCTTTCGTTCATCGTGGTTGGGTGCTCGGCGTCGGTAAAGTCGGTGATCCCGGCCCAGTGACGCGCCACATCGTCGGGTGTGAAATCGGTCGTGCCACCGAAACGATGGCCGTGCGAACGCTCCCAGCGCAGCTTCGCGATATAGCCGGCACCGACCTCGAACAGGCCCTTGGTTTCCGCGCAGGCCTCATGTGCCAGCCAGCCGACCAGCGGGCTGATCGCTTCGGGTCGCAGACGATCGAGCAGTTCCTTCGGGAACACCGTCTCGGTCATCCGCGACGCCGCGATCGGCGCGATCGTGTTGACATGGATGTTTTTGGCTCGCCCCTCCTCCGCCAGCGCGTTGGCGAGGCCGACGATGCCGAGCTTCGCCGCCGCATAGTTCGCCTGGCCGAAATTGCCGTAGATGCCCGCCGCCGAGGTGGTCATCACGATCCGGCCATAGCCCTTCTCGCGCAGCACCGGCCACGCCGCCCGGGTGACGGCGCACGTGCCGTTCAGGTGGATGTCCTGCAGCAGCTCCCAGTCCTGATCGGTCATCTTGTGGAAGCTGACGTCGCGCAGGATGCCGGCGTTGTTGACGACGACATCGACCGTGCCGAACGCGTCGAGCGCGGTCGCGACGACACGCGCGCCATCGGTGACGGAATCGTGGTTCGCGACCGCCTCTCCCCCGGCGGCGCGGATTTCCTCCACCACCTTGTCGGCGGCGGCGGACGAACCTCCGCCGCCGGTTTGTCCCCCGCCCAGATCGTTGACGACGACGCGCGCACCCCGCGCGCCGAACATCAGCGCATGCTGGCGCCCCAGCCCGCCGCCCGCCCCGGTGACGATCACGACGCGGCCGTCGTAGCGAAGTTCTTCGGTCATGATCGTGCTCCCGTCAGCGGAACGCGCCGACGCCGGTCAGCGCGCGCGAGATGATGAGCTTCTGGATCTCGGTCGTGCCGTCGGGGATCGGGCAGATGATCGCCTCCCGCACCAGCCGCTCGACGATGAACTCGCGCGTCACGCCGTTGCCGCCGTGGATCTGGAGCGCGTCGCGGGTCACGCCGATCGCCATTTCGGTCGCATACCATTTGGCCATGGCGCATTCGGTTTCCGCACGGACGCCGGCATCGACCAGCGAGATCGCGCGGTGCGTCAGCAGCCGCGCGGCGTCGATCTGCGTCGCCATGGTGGCGAGCTTCTCGGCGATGAGCTGATGCCCGGCGATCTTGCGGCCATGCTGCGTGCGCTCCTTCGCGTAGGCGATCGCCTCGTCCAGCGCGCGACGGGCGATGCCGATGCTCCACATCGCCATGTGGCAGCGCGCGATCTCGAACACCTTCAGCGTGTTGCGCAGCCCGTCGCCGGGCTGGCCCAGCATGTTGCCGACCGGCACGCGGCAGTCGGTGAGGAAGATCTGCGCGGTCGACTGGCCGTTCAGCGCCATCTTCTCGATGTCGCGCACCTCGTACGGGCTTTCGGCGCGGTCGATCAGGATATGGCTGATCTCGTTTTCGCCGGTGCGGCAGGTGCAGACGAGCACGTCCGAATAGGCGCCGTTGGTGATCCACGTCTTCTCGCCGTTGATGACCCAATGGTCGCCGTCGCGCACCGCGCGCGTCTTCACGGCCGCCACGTCCGAGCCGACATCGGGTTCGGAAATGCCCATCGAGACGAACAGCTCGCCCGCGATCAGGCCGGGCAGGTAGCGCCGCTGGAGTTCGGGCGAGGCGCTGCGCCGGATCAGCTCGGCACCGACCGCGTTGATGAAGCCCGGAATGGCGACGTCGAGCGAGGAATAGACGATTTCCTCGAAGATCATGAGATGCGTCAGCCACCCCATGTCGAGGCCGCCCCATTCCTCGTCGTGCGGCGCCGCGATGTGGCCGAACCGGGTCAGCTCGCCGGTCCATCGCCGCATCAGGTCGCGCGGGATGAAGCCGGGGCCATGCGCGCGGATCTCGGGTTCGAGCTTGTCGTCGAGGAAGCGGCGGACGCTCTCGACGGCCATCCGCTGTTCGTCACCGGGCAGGAAATCCATGCTCTTCGCTCCCTATCGGCCGAGGACGGTGACCGCGACCACGGCCTCCTCCACCCCCAGCACCCCGCCGCCGTTCTGCGCGACCGCGATCCGGGCGCCGTCCACCTGCCGCGCGCCCGCCTCGCCGCGCAATTGCGCGACCAGTTCGTAGATCTGGCCGAGGCCGGTCGCGCCGATCGGGTGGCCCTTGCATTCGAGGCCACCCGACGGGTTCACCGGAATGCGGCCGCCGATGACGGTATCGCCGCGCTCCGCCGCGACGCCGCCCTCGCCGGGTGGCACGAGGCCCAGCGCCTCGATCTCGATGATCTCGCCCATCGCGGTCGCGTCGTGCACTTCCGCGACATCGACATCCGCCGGATCGACCCCCGCCGCCGCATAGGCGCGCGTGGCGGCGAGCCGGGTGACGTGCCGGTCGTAATCATACGGGCTGCGTTCCGAGCTCGTCTGCAACACCGAGGCGAGGATGCGGATCGCCCGCCCGCCGGAAGCGGTCAGCTTGCGCAGCCCGGCGGCGTTGCAGATCACCGCGGCCGCCGCCCCGTCGCTGATCGGCGAGCACATCGGCAGCGTCAGCGGAAAGACGATCGGCGGCGCCGCCAGCACCGCCTCCACGGTGTAGGGTATCCGGTACTGCGCCAGCGGGTTGCTGACCGAATGCATGTGGTTCTTCGCGGAGACCGCCGCGATCTGCGCCTGCGTCGAGCCGTAGGTCTTCATGTGCGCGCGCGACATCGCGGCATAGATGTCCATGAAGACGCTGTAGGGCTGCGTCGATACCGATCCCTCCGGCACGGCGACGCCTTCTCCCATCGCCAGCAGGATATCGCGGTTGCGCGCCGTCTCATGCACGTCCCACGCGCCGTCGAACGCGCTGAACATCAGCGCCTTGTCGGGCGAGCACATCTTTTCCGCGCCCAGCGCCAGCACGACATCGACCGCGCCCGAGCGGACATAGGCACTCGCCATGTGCACCGCGGTCGAGGCGGTGGCGCAGGCGTTCTCGACGTTGACGACGGGCACGCCCTGGATGCCGACCGCGCGCGCCACCAGCTCGCCGCGGATCATGTCCTGCCCTTCCATATGGCCCTGGACGCAATTGCCGAAGAACACCGCGTCGATATCCGCCGGCCCGCAGCCGGCATCGGCGAACGCCTGCGCCACGGCATCGCCCGACAGACCTTTCAGGCTGCGATCGAGCTGCTTGCCGAACTGCGTCATGCCGACGCCGGCGATGAAGATGTCGCTCATTGTCCCGTGAACTCCGGTTGGCGCTTTTCAGCGAAGGCCGTCAGCCCCTCCTGCAGGTCGTGCGAGGTGGCGTAGTCGGCGACGATCTCCAGTTCGCGGCGCAGGCCTTCCTCCAGCGAACAGCCGTCGGCGATCGCGGCCAGTTCCTTCATGCGTGCCAGCCCGAGCGAGCTCTTGGTGGCGAGCGTCTCGACCAAGGATTGCGCCGTCTCGACCAGCGCGTCGCCCGGCACGATCCGGCTCACCAGCCCCGCGCGCTCCATGTCCGCCGCGGGCAAGAACTCCCCCGTCATCATCAACCAGGCCGCGCGCGCCGGGCCGATCTTGCGCGGCAGGCGGATCGAGCCGCCGCCGCCGGGCAGCAGTCCGTAGTTCGCGTGAGCATCGCCAAATCGCGCGCTGTCGGCGGCGACCACGAGATCGCAGCACAGGACGAGTTCCAGTCCGCCGGCCAGCGCCAGCCCGTTGACCAATGCGATCGTCGGCAGGGGCGAGGCTTCGATCCGCGTGAAGACACGGCCCAGCTCGGCGAGAAAGTCGCCCAGCGGCGCGGCGATCGATCCGCCATGCGCATGGAGCGCCGCAAGATCGGCACCCGCGCAGAATGCGCGTCCTGCCCCGGTGACCACTACCGATCGCACCGCCGGGTCGGCCTCGGCGGCCGTGATCGCCGCCTCCAGCTCATGCGCCATTTCGAGCGTCAGGCTGTTCAGCGCCGCCGGGCGGTTGAGCCACACCCAGCAGGCGGGGCCGCGCTTTTCGACGACAATGGTCTCGAACGGGATGGCATGTTCCATGGGGGTGACGGGGGATGCGGCGGGACGGTCGGCGGTCATGCGCCCGAAATCCGGCTGGCATGGCCGGCCCAATAGGGCTCGCGCAGCTTCGACCTCAGCACCTTGCCGACGTTGCTCAGCGGCAGAGGATCGGTGGTGAAGACGACCTGCCCGGGCTTCTTGAACGACCCCAGCCGCCGGCTGACGAGATCGGTGATCTCCTGTTCGGAGATCACCGTGCCCGGCGCGACGACGACCCGCGCGAGCGGCGTCTCCCCCATTTCTCGTGCGGGATGCCGAACACGGCGGCGGCGATCACCAGCGGGTGATCGGCGATCACGTTCTCGATCTCGGCGGGGTAGATATTGTACCCGCCCGACACGATCAGGTCGTTGGCGCGATCGAGCAGATAGAGGAAGCCGTTGGCGTCGATCCGGCCGACGTCGCCGGTCTTCACCCAGCCGTCGACCATGCGCTGCGCGGTCTCCTCGGGATCGTTCCAGAAGCCCTGCATCTGGCCGTTCTCGAACCTTGCGACGATCTCTCCCGGCTCGTCGGGTCCGAGCACGCGCCCGTCCGCATCGCGGATCTCCAGATCGACGAACGGCATCGCCCGACCCACCGACTGAAGCGGTGTCGACCCTTCGGTCCGGCCGAACCATTCTCTCGGCCCGAGTGACGTGACGGGCAATATCTCGGTCTGTCCGTACGCCGAGTGTAGCACCTCGTCGCCGAAGATCTCGCAAGACTTGCGTAGCGTCGCCTCCGAGATCGGGGCTGAGGCGCTGAGCAGGCACTTCAGCTTCGGAAAGGCATGCCCATGCGGGTTGCCGTGATGGACGACGGCGTTGAGCATCGTCGGGGCGACGAATGCGTAACCGACCTCCTCCCGCTGTAGAATATCGAGGAAGCCTTCAGGGTCGAACGCCTCCATCATGACGTTGCGCCCGCCGATCGCCCAATAGGGCGAGAACATGAAGCCCGAGGCGTGCGACAGCGGGCCTACGTGCAATACCGTCGCGCCCGGTTCCGGTCGTGGGCCGACCGCCTGGAATCCGCCGCAGATCGTCATCCAGGAACGATGGGTATAGGCTACGCCCTTCGGCGCGCCAGTGGTGCCGCCGGTGTGACGGATGACAAGGATGTCGTCGGGCGCGATCGCCGGATCGGGATCGATGTCCGATGCCTGCGCGAGCCAGTTTTCGTAGCGCGCATCACGCACGATCAGGCGGTCGAGGCCCGCACCTCCGAGTCCAGCCCGGCGATCTCAGCAACAGCGCCTCGTCGACCAGCGCCACGCGGCATCCGGTGTGACGCATCATGTGATCGTGGGACTCGCGCCGGTTTCGCGCATAAAGCGGCACACGAACGAAGTTGCCGATCGCCGCGGCAAGAAAGATATCGACCGCCTCGACCGAATTCTTCTCGAGCGTCGCGACCCTGTCGCCGGGCTGGAGGCCGGCATCGGCCAGCGCGTTCGCCAGCCGCACCCCGCGCGACCACGCTTCGGCGAAGGTGAAGCGACGATCGCCGTGGACCAGCGCCTCGCGGTTCGCGAAATAGGCGGCCGCGCGTCGAAGCTGGGTGCGCAGCTCCATCATCCATGCTCCCGAGCGGCAGCGGCGCGGGGTTGCACACGGCAGATCGGGCAGGTCAGGATATGCGCCATCGGGCCTCTCCACGCACGCCGTAACCGGCATTTTATTGAGCGTAGATCGGAAAGCGCGGCCGACTTGTCCAATGCATTTCGGTCGCGCGATATTCCTGTTCTTCATGTTCGCCGACACGGAATCGTGCCACGATCCGGCCTGGAGCCTATCAAGGGAGAGGATGGCGCATGAGGGATCACGGGCCGCTCGGCGGGCGTGCGGATCGTCGAGATTGCCGGGATCGG
>JAFHKN010000002.1:2870000-3030000 GCA_016937575.1 Roseomonas aeriglobus
CCTCGTGATTCGTATCTTGAGTCCGGCGGATTATGGTCTGTTCGCGATGACGCAGGTCATCCTGGTCCTGCTGAACATGCTGAACGGCTATGGACTAGCCAGCGCCGTCATCCAGAAGGCCGAGATCGACGACCGCGCCGTCCGGCAGCTGTTCGGGATGCTCATCCTGCTCAATGCCGGCCTGGCGCTGGCGCAGTTTCTCGCAGCACCGCTGGCCGCCGCCTATTTCCGTCACCCGCAAGTCGGCGAATTGCTGCGAGTGCAGGCCGCCTTGTACATGACGACGCCCTTCATCGCCCTTCCCTATGCGCTGCTGTCGCGGCGGATGGAGTTCAAGCGGCAATCGGCGGTCAATCTGATGTCGGCCGTGCTCGGGGCGATCGCCGCCTTCGCCGGCGCGGTCAGTGGCCTGGGCGTCTGGACCCTCGTCCTGGCGCCGGCGGTCATGTGGACGACGCGTGCCGCGGGCATGATGTGGGCGGCGCAGTGGTGGCGGATGCCCAGCTTTGATTTTCGCGGCGCCGGCGGCATCGCGCGGTACGGCGGTCTGATGGCGGCCGGTCAGATGTTCTGGTTCGTCCAGAGCCAGGCCGACGTGTTCATCGCGGGACGCACGCTGCCCGCCTATGAGTTGGGCATCTACACGACCAGCCTGTTTTTGGCGCAGATCTTCGTGTCGAAGTTCGTACCGCCGCTGAACGAAGTCGCTTTTTCCGCTTATGCGCGCATCCAGGACGATGGCGCGTCGATGGCGGCGGCGTTCCTCACGTCGGTCCGGACCATTTTCCTGGCAGCGATGCCCTTCTACCTTGGTCTCGCGGTCGTCGCCGATCCGCTGGTATCGGTGGTCCTGGGCGAGAAGTGGCTGGACACCGGGCCGATCGTCGCGCTGCTCGCGCTGGCGATGCCGTTCATGACGCTGCAAGTGCTGTTCGCGCCGGCCAGCGACGCCCGCGGGCATCCGGAGATCAGCGCGCGCAATTCAGCGACCGGCGCGGTGGTGCTGGGAATCGCCTTTTTGGTCGGAGCGCACTGGGGTGTCCGCGGCCTCGCGATCGCTTGGATCGCCGCCTATCCTCTGTATCTTGCGATCTGTGCGCGGCGGACGCTGCCGGTGATCGGCGTGCGCGCGCAAGCGGTCGCCGCCGCAGTCGTCGTGCCGGTGCTCGCGGCCATCGTGATGGCCGCAGCGGTATGGCTGCTCGATCGCGCGCTGCCGGTCCTGTCGCCGGCAGCGCGACTCGTCATCCTGATCCCGGCGGGTGGCCTGATCTATCTGGCCGTGTTGCTCGCGGTTGCGCGCGACATGATCCGCGAGACGATCGACCTCGTGCGCAACCGTTAAACCGTATCAGCTTCCGATATAGTCGCGCATGGCTGCGGCCTCGGCCTCGATCCGGTCGATGCGGTGTTTTACCAGGTCGCCGATCGAAACGATGCCGACCAAGGCGTCGCCATCGACCACCGGCAGGTGCCGGATGCGCCGATGGGTCATGACCGACAGCGCGCCCAATACCGGCTCGCCGGGGGCAATCGTTTCGACAGGCGTCGTCATCACGGCGCGAACCGGTCGATCGAGCACGTCGGCGCCGTCGTTTGCGAGATACCGGATCACATCGCGTTCGGAAAAGACCCCGGCGACCGTACCACCCTCCATCACCGGAACCGCCCCGATCCGCTTGTCGGCAAGCAACCGTACCGCATCACCGACACTGGCATCCGCGTCGATCGTCGCCACATCGTGACCCTTGCCGCCCAGGATTACCGCGATCGTCATCGCTTCCTCTCCGCTGCTGCTTTTCCTGCGTTGAGCATCGCGCAAAGCCGGTCCATTGCAAAGCCCCTATGCCACGCCACGACCCGATCCCCCGCCCCGATCCGCTCGACGACCCGGCCTATGCCACGCATGTGTGGGGCCGCTTCAGACGGATCCTGCGGTGGATGACGCTCGTCTCGATTACCGCCGGCGCAGGCGCAGTCGCCATCCTGTGGCGATCGGTCGGGCCGCTGCCCATTCATATGGCCATCGCGACCTTTCTGGGCGTCACGTTGACCATCCTGATGGCCGCGCTACTGATGGGGCTGATCTTCCTGAGCTCGGGCAGCGGCCATGACGAAGCGGTCGAGCGGATCGACCCGGACGCCGGATAAGAAAAAGGCCAGGATCGCGCGAGGCGATCCCAACCCTTGATCTCGCATGCGAAGCGTCCGGCTGCGCTGGCCGGTCTCGCTTCGCTCGACTTATGCTGCGGGTGGAACCGCCTCGTCTTCGGTGCGCACCCGGCGCGGGCGACCACGACGCGGACGCTCGGCAGGGGCTTCTTCCTCCGCTGCGACCGACGCGACCGGATCGGTCGAGATCGCCGGCGGCAGCAACGCAGCGTCGAAGCCGTTGCCCTGATCGGCGTCCTGCGCCGCTTCGCGCCGCGGACGACGGGTGCGGCGGGGTTCGTCATTCGCGGGAATCGGCGCGGGACGCTCTTCCGATGCAGCCTCGCCGCCGTTCAGTTCGCGCGGCTGACGACGCGGGCGCGCTTCCCCCTGATCAGTGCCGGCGTCGCGGTCGCGGCGCGGACGCGCTTCGCGGTCACCGCGGGGCGCGCGATCGGCGCTGTCGCGGTTCTCGCGATAGTCGCGGCGCGGGCGCTCCTGACGCTCGCCGTCCTCGCCACCCTGCTGATATTGCGCCGGGCTGGCGACTTCGCCTTCGAAGCCGAAATCCTCGCCCTCGTCGTCCATGTCCTCATCGCGCTGGCGACGGGCCTGGCCATTTTCCTCGGCGCGCGACCGCGTTTCGGCGAGCACGCGGAAATAATGGTCGGCGAACTGGAGATAATATTCGGTGTTGACCCGATCGCCCGCGCGTTGCGCATCGGCGGCGAGATTCTTGTATTTCTCGAGCAGCTGGGCGGCATTGCCGCGTGCACGATTGTCGATGCGATTGCCGTTATCCGGGCGACCGGGGTTACCCCCTTGACGCTGCCCGCCGCGGCCGCGACGGCGGCCGGCCTGACGATTGTTCATCAAAGTGTTCGGTCCTGTCCTATACTGGCATCTGCATGCGCGCGCCTCAAAAACCGCTGCGCGCTGCGGATGCATGACATCCCCCCGGATACCGAACCTCTTTCCCTGAAAAAGAGGTTAGGCCTCCCGCCAAGGCCACCGGACGTCAGCGGCTCTGTAGCTTGATGGAGCCGGCCCCAACCAATTCAACGATTTGGAAGTGGGTGCCTGCCCTGCCACTGGTCTTAGCGGTTAGGGCATCGCTCGCCAAGCATTATATTGTGCGGCAGCGCGTCGGCTTCAAGTGACGACCAGGCATCGCGCCCGCCCCGCGAGGTCGCGGGCAAGTGTGACGGTGAACTCCTGTTCAACGAACAGCGCAGCGACGCTGTCGGCCTGGGTCGCGCCGATCTCGATACAGGCGACGCCGCCGGGCGCGAGCTGCGGGCGGAGCACGGCGGCGATCCGGCGATAGTCGTCGAGGCCATCGGCACCGGCGAACAGCGCGGATGCGGGCTCCCATTGGGCGACGTCGCGCGGCAGAACTTCGTCGGCGCCGATGTATGGCGGATTGCAGAGGATCAGGTCGTGCGGGCCGCCGTGGCCCGTCCAGTCGCCGCGCAGGATCTGCGCGCGGTCGGTCAGGCTCAGCCGTTCGGCATTATCGCGGGCGATGGCGATGGCGGCATCGGAGGCGTCGATGCCGATGCCGGTCGCTTCGGGCCATTCCGCGAGCGCGGCGAGGAGCAGCGCGCCGGAACCGGTGCCGAGGTCGAGCACCGAGCGCGGGCCGGGCGTCCCGGCGAAACGATCGATCGCGGCCTCGATCAGCGTCTCGCTGTCGGGGCGCGGGATGAGGACACCGGGAGCGACATGGAGCGTGATCGTCCAGAAATCGCGGGTGCCGGTGATGTAGGCGACGGGTTCGTGGCGGAGGCGGCGGGCGACGAGGTCGGCAAACGCCGGCGGCATGGGGTCGTCGAGGTGACGCAGGATCAGCGCGTCGCGCGAGGTGCCCAGCGCATGGGCCATCAGCAACTCGGAGTCGAGGCGCGGGGTTTCGGAGACGTCGGCGAGCTGGGTCGTTGCGGCGCGGAGGGCGTCCCGCACGCGATAGCCCTCTCCCCCTTGGGGGAGAGGGTTGGGAGAGGGGCGATGCAGCGAGGACAGTTCTCGGTGAGACACCTCCCCCTCTCCCAACCCTCTCCCCTGAAGGTGAGAGGGCTTTATCGGGTCATTCATTGATGGACGCCAACCGCTCGGCTTCGTCCTCGGCCAACAGCGCGTCGATCAGCTCGTCCATCTCGCCCATCAGGATTTCGGGCAGCCGGTGCAGCGTCAGGTTGATGCGGTGGTCGGTCACGCGCCCCTGCGGGAAATTATACGTCCGGATCCGCTCCGACCGGTCGCCGGAGCCCACCATCGACTTGCGCGCGCCGGCGCGCTCCGACGCCAGCCGCTCGCGCTCCGCCTCGTACAGCCGTGTGCGCAGCACCTTCAGCGCCTTGGCCTTGTTCTTGTGCTGGCTGCGTTCGTCCTGCTGGATGACGACGAGGCCGGTCGGCAAGTGGGTGATGCGGATCGCGGAGTCGGTCGTGTTGACGTGCTGCCCGCCCGCGCCGGACGCGCGATAAATATCGATCTTCAGGTCCTTGTCCTGAATGTCGACGTCGACCTCCTCGGCCTCCGGGAGCACCGCGACGGTTGCAGCGGAAGTGTGGATACGCCCGCCGCTTTCGGTCACCGGCACGCGCTGCACGCGGTGGACGCCGCTTTCAAACTTCAGCTTGGCGAAGACGCCTTTGCCGACGACAGAGGCGACCACTTCCTTGTAGCCGCCGGCATCGCTGTCGGAGAAGGAGATCAGCTCGACCTTCCACCCCTGGCGGTCGGCATAGCGCTGGTACATGCGCAGCAGGTCGCCCGCGAACAGCGCGGCCTCGTCGCCGCCAGTGCCCGCGCGGATTTCGAGCATCGCGGCACGCTCGTCCGCCACGTCGCGCGGCAGCAGCGCGAGCGCAAGCGCGCGATCGGCGGCTTCCAGCGCGCGCTCGTTATCGTGCAGTTCCTCGATCGCCATCGCGCGCAGCTCGGCATCGCCGTCCTGCGACATATAGGTCAGGCTCTCGGCCTCCTGCCGCAAGCGGCGCACTTCGGCGGCGGCCAGCGCGACCGGCTCGATCTCGGCATATTCCTTCGACACCGCGACGAAGCGGTCGCCCGGCAGATCGCCGGTCGCCATCAACGCCTGCAGTTCGTCACGCCGCGCCTCGATCTGGCGGATGCGGTCGGCGGGGATGCGGGTCATATCTGCTCCCCGGCCGGCACCCCGGCGGAGGCCGGGGCCCAGCTACGGGCTGCTTGCACCTGGGCCCCGGCCTTCGCCGGGGAACGGACTGGTGTCACCCCAACGCCTCCAGACCACGCGCGACCGACCCACGCAAGACCCGCGAGCGCGGCGCACCGCCGGCAAACGTCAGCGTCTCGGCCGGATCCAGCTTCACCGCCTTGTCGTACCGCTTCTTGGGCGATCCGGTCGCGACGATATCAGCGGACAGTCCGCTCTTCCGCAGTTGAGAAAGCGCCGACAGCGCCTGCGCATAATCGGCATCGTCCTCGACGACCACGATCACGTCCGGCCCCGTCTTCACCGGCTCGTCCAACAACATCGCCAGCCGCTCGATCCCCGCGGCCCAGCCGACGCCCGGTGTCGGTTGTCCGCCCAGGCTCTCGACCAGCCCGTCATAGCGCCCGCCGGCCAGCACCGTTCCCTGCGCGCCCAGCCGGTCGGTCACGAACTCGAACGCCGTGTGGCGATAGTAATCGAGCCCACGCACCAGCCGGTCGTTGCGCGTCCACTTCACTCCCGCCGCATCGAGGCCCGACGTGACCGCCGCGAAGAAGTCGCTCGCCTCCGCGGTCAAAAACTCATCGATCCCCGGCGCCGAATCCGCGATCGGCCGGTCGCGCGGGTCCTTCGAATCGAGGATGCGCATCGGGTTCTTGTCGAGCCGGACCAGGCTGTCCTCGCTCAATACGTCGCGGGCGCCCGCGAAATGCTCGACCAGCGCCGCGCGCCACGCGTCGCGCGTGGGGGCATCGCCCAGCGTGTTGAGCTGGAGCGTCACGCCCCCGGCAATGCCCAGTTCGCTCAGCAGTTGGTCCGCCAGCGCCAGCAGTTCGACGTCCGCCGCCGGCTCCGCCGCGCCCAGGATTTCGGCGTCGATCTGGTGGAACTGGCGATACCGCCCCTTCTGCGGGCGTTCGTAGCGGAATACGGGGCCGTGCGTCGCGACCTTGATCGGCGCATGCTGCTGCCAGCCGTTGCCGATATAGGCCCGCGCGATGCCGGCAGTGAATTCCGGGCGCAGCGTCAGCGAATCGCCGCCGCGGTCGGGGAAGGTGTACATTTCCTTAGATACGACGTCGGTCGTCTCGCCGATCGAGCGGGCGAAGACCTGGGTATCCTCGAACACCGGCAATTCGACGCGGCCGAAGCAATAGAGTTTGCGGATACGATCGAACGCCTCGACCACGCGGGCGAAGCGGCGTTCCTCGTCGAACGCGATGTCCTGCGTGCCGCGCACGCGCTGCGGAGTCTGGATGCGGGCCATAAGCGCCGCGCCTTATGTCAGCCCGTCCGCAAACGCTACCCTATCCCGCCGCACCCAGCCGATAGCCGACACCGCGGACGGTCTGAAGCAAGGGCCTGGCGAACCCGTCGTCGACCTTGCGACGCAGGCGGCTCAGATGAACGTCGATGACGTTGGTGCCGGGATCGAAGTGGTAATCCCACACCGCCTCCAGCAGCATCGTGCGCGTCACGACCTGATCGGCGTGACGTAGCAGGAATTCGAGCAGGCGGAATTCGCGCGGTTGCAGATCGATCGTCTGTCCTGCACGGCGGACGCGACGGGCGAGCAGGTCCATTTCCAGATCGTCGTAGCCAAGCTGCGTCTGCGGTGCGTTCGTCGCGGCACTCCCGCGCCGGATGAGCAGTGCGATCCGCGCGGCAAGTTCGGCGAAAGCGAACGGCTTGGTCAGATAATCGTCCGCGCCCTTGGTCAATCCGGCGATACGGTCCTCCGGCGCGCCGAGTGCGGAAAGCACGATGACCGGCGTCTCGATTCCCGCGCCACGCATGCCGGCCAGCACCGCCATGCCGTCGATCCCGGGCAACATCCGGTCGAGCACGATACAGTCGTAGGTGCCGTCCGTCGCCAGGAACAACCCGTCGCGCCCCGTGGCGGCGCGGTCGACGGTATAACCCGCCTCCGCCAACCCCTTGGTCACGAAGGCGGCCATCGCGTCGTCATCCTCGATCACCAGGATCTTCATCGTCCATTCCTTGTCTAGCGCCCGACCCTCATAGCTCGTTGCGGGTCGGAAAGAACATTACGGATCGGTCATGTCCCGGTCAGCGCCCTGCAGCCCGGCGTGCGCCACACACACATCATGAGAAAGACGATCCGCCATCGTCTGCGTCGCACGATGCTGGTGCTGTTGGCCGCGGCCGGCATGGTCGGATATGTCTGGCATCTCGGCTATTTCGGCGGGCCGCTCTACACCTTGGTTCGCGCCGACGCGCCCGCACCGCCTGCGCGGCGTGGGCTGGTCGGCGTACTGCTGTCGGGCGACATGGGCTTCAACACCGGCATGGGACCGCGGATCGCGGCGCATCTGGCGGCCGAGGGCCTGCCTGTCCTCGGCGTCAACTCCCTGACCTATTTCGCGCGGCGCCGCACGCCTGAGCAGGCCGCCGCGCTCGTCGAACAGGCCGTTGCCCGCGCCGCCGCGCTGCCGGGCGCGACGCGGGTGGTGCTGATCGGCCAGTCGTTCGGCGCGAATGTCGCGCTGGTCGGCGTGCCCAAGCTGCCGGCCGCGCTCCGGGCGAAGCTCGCCGCAGTCGAACTGGTCGTGCCGGCCGATACCATGGCGTTCCAAGCGACACCGGGCGGCATCATCGATCTGGGCCATGACGGCCCCGCCCTTCCCTACGCACGGGCGCTGATCGATCTGCCGGTGCTGTGCATTCACGGTTCGGAGGAGGTCGATAGCCTGTGTCCGGTCTGGCGCGCCGCCAATGTCCGGTCGGTGGCGCTGCCGGGCGGGCATTTCCTCGGCAACGACGCCGCAGCGGTCGCCCGCGCGCTGCTGGCGGGTCCGATCATTACCGAAAGTTCAGGCACCGGCCAACGCACCGCAACGTCGCACCGACCATAGCCGGGCGGCGACGGACCAAGGGACGGACGGGCATGGGGACGCTGAGAGAGATCGGACTGGCGGCGGCAGCGATGCTGGCGAGCATACCGGCCGGCGCCACGCCGACCTCTCCCGCAGGCTTATGGATGAGCCCGCACAAAAGCGTGGTGGTTGAGACCGGGGCGTGCGGCGACAAGCTTTGTGGCCGGATCGTCTGGGCGAACGGCGAGGCGCAGGGCGACGCGCGCGACGCCGGCGTCGAGCATCTCGTCGGCACGGTCCTTCTTCAGGATTATCGCCCCACCGGCGACGGCCGTTGGAAAGGCACGGTCTTCGTCCCCGACATGGCGCACAGCTTCGCCTCGGAGATCGACACCGTCTCCCCGGAGGTGCTGCGCGTGAAGGGCTGCATCCTGGGCGGGCTGTTGTGCAAGTCGCAGCTATGGACGCGGATTGCGTCGGTCCCGCGTGACTAGGCTGCGTGCCCTTGCCGCGCGGTATCGCGGCTGGATCATCGGCGGCGTCGCGCTAACGCTGCTCGTCGTGGCGCTCGGCGCCCTCTACCGACTGACGCACGAGGTCCATCTGAAGGACGTGAAGGCGGCTGTGGCAGCGCTGTCGCCGGCACGCCTCGGCCTGGCCGCCACGCTGACTGCAGCAAGCTATCTCGCGCTCACCTTCTACGACGTTCTCGCGCTCCGGATCATCGGCCGGGCGCTGCCGTGGCGGACCGCTGCGACCGCGTCCTTCACCAGCTATACGCTGAGCCATAACCTGGGCCTGGCGCTGCTGACCGGCGGGTCGGCGCGCTACCGGGTCTATACCGCCGCCGGGCTCGACGGGCCCGACGTTGCGCGCGTCGTCGGACTGGCGGGGGCGACCTTTTGGGCCGGAGTCGTCGCAGTCACGGCACTGGCGCTGGTATTGCACGAAGGGCCGCTGATGCTGCCTGGCCTGACGCTTGGTGCCGGTCAGACCCAAGCGCTGGGCGCCGCCGTCCTCGCCCTGATCGCGTCTGTTTTTGTCGCGACCGCCATCGTTCGCACGCCGATCCGCCTGTTCGGCTTCGTCGTGCCCCTCCCCAGCCCCGGCCAGTTCGCTGCGCAGATGCTGGTCGCGGCCATCGATCTGTCCTGCGCGAGCGCCGCCCTGTTCGTCCTGCTGCCGCAGGCCGCGCCCTCGCTGCTGCCGGCGTTCGTCCTTGCCTATGCGCTTGGCATCACAGCGACCGTGCTGACCCATGTCCCGGGCGGAATCGGCGTGTTCGAGGCGGTGGTCATGAGCGTCCTGCCAGGCGACCGCACGACGTTGCTTGCGGCACTCGTTGCGTACCGCGCGATATATTATTTCGCCCCGCTCGGCATCGGCATTGTCCTGTTGGCGTGGCACGAGGGTCGACGCCAGCGGGGCACCGCACGCATCCTGACCGGGCTCGAAGATGCCGTCGCCAGTCTCGCCCCGTTGCTGCTGGCCGCCGCCGCCTTCGGTGGTGGCGCTCTGCTGCTGCTGTCGGGCGCACTGCCCGCGCTGCAACCGCGCCTGCGCGACCTGGCCCACATCCTGCCGCTGCCGTTCATCGAGGCAAGCCACCTGGCGGCCAGCCTGGTCGGCACGCTGCTATTGCTCCTGACGCCGGGGCTCTACCGCCGGCTCGACGGCGCCAATCTTGCCGCGCGCGTCCTGCTCGTCGCCGGCGCGATTTTCTCGCTGGCCAAGGGCATCGATTACGAGGAGGCCGTCGTCTGCCTGGTCATCGCCGGGTTGTTGCACTGGACGCGCGGCGCCTTCTACCGCCGCACCGCACTGACCCACGCACCGATGAGCATGGGCTGGCTGGCGAGCGTCGCCGCGGCGTTCGGTGCTGCGACCTGGGCGGGCTTCTTCGCCTTCCGCCGCGTGCCCTATTCCGACGACCTGTGGTGGCGGTTCGCGCTGCACGGCGACGCCCCGCGGTTCCTGCGGGCAAGCGTCGCAAGCGCGGCGGTGCTGATCGCGATCGCCGTCTGGCGGTTTTTGTCACCGGCCCGGCTGCCGGCGACGCCCGAGCGGATCGACACCGATCGGCTCGACCGCGCGCTCGAACACGCCGACCGCACCGATGCGATGCTCGCGCTGACCGGCGACAAGCGGTTCTTCTGGTCCAGCGACGGCACCGCCTTCGTCATGTACGCGGTCACCGGCACCACTTGGGCGGTGATGGGCGATCCCGTCGGCCCGCGCGACACCTGGCCTGAACTCATGTGGGATCTGCGCGAAGCCGCGCATCGCGCGCAGGCGCGGCTGTTGCTCTACGAAGTCTCGGGCGCGCCGCTCGACCTGACGATCGGCATGGGGCTGGAAATCGTCAAGTTCGGCGAGGAGGCGATCGTCGACCTGCCGGAATTCGATCTTCAGACGCCGCGCCTGCGCAACGCCCGTCGGTCCGCCCGCGCGCTGGAGCGCAAGGGGCTGACCTTCCGTATCGTCCCGGCGGGCGCGGTCCCGGTCATCCTAGACGAACTTCAGGCGGTGTCGGACGCGTGGCTGGCAGCGAAGGAGGGCCGTGAGAAGCATTTCAGCCTTGGCCGCTTCGAGCGTGACTATATCGCCCGGTTCGACACCGCGATCGTCCTGTCGGAGGGGCGCATTGTCGCCTTTGCCAACCTGTGGCTGACGCCCAACCGCAACGAGGCGTCGGTCGACCTCATGCGTCACGTCGATGACGCGCCGGCAGGGACAATGGATTTCCTGTTCGTCCAGTTGATCCTGTGGGCGAAGGCGCGCGGCTATGCCCGCTTCTCGCTGGGCATGGCGCCGCTATCGGGGATCGAGGATCGGCGGCTGGCCCCGGCCTGGGCGCGCGTCGGCGCGTTCGCCTTTCGCCACGGCGAGCGACTGTACGGTTTTCGAGGCCTGCGCGCCTACAAGGACAAGTTCGCTCCCCGGTGGGAGCCCCGCTACGTCGCCGGCCCACACGGCATTGGGCTGTTGCTGGCTCTGCGCGACGTGACCCGGCTGATCGGCGGCGGACCGGCGCCCGCACGGCCGGCGCCAGGCGCAGCCCCGGTCGCGCGTCCCGGCGCGGCTCCTTTGCGGCCCGCGGCAGCGGCGGGCTGACGCGGGTTGGCCGGTGCGCAGGCCTGTCGTCGGCGCGCAGATGACGAAAACGTAATCCAAAGCCAAGCCGCCCGCCATCCGCGACATGCCAGGACGGCGAAGACCGCGCGGGCATGTTCGCGCGGGGGTGGCAGGGACCTATGGCGCAGCAACCGATTTTCTACGATCCCACCGGCCGGCGGGGCCGCTGGGCAAAGCGCCTGTTGGCCCTTGCGATTGCCCTGATCCTGCTGGGCGGCGTCGTCTTTGCAACGACGTTGATTCTGGTTCCGCGCGGGCGTAACCTCGCTCTGCCGCTTCCCCAGCCCAAAGCGGCGGCGATGCGCGGAACCCCGCCGCGCAAGGGCTTGGCCAAATGGCTGCCGCATGAAACCAGCCCCGCGGCGAACACGCCGCTCTCGATCGGTTTCTATGTGCCCGGCGACGATTCGAGCCTCGGATCGTTGCGCCGCAACGTCGGTGCGCTCGACTGGGTCGTGCCATCGATCGTCAATGTCGTGGGAGCGGATCACGCGACGACGGTGTTGCCCGACGTCCCTTTCGACCGGATGATCGCTGCGATGCCGCGCCCACCGCGCGTCCTGCCGATGGTGCAGAATTTCAACAAGGGCGTTTGGGAGGGCGACCGGATCGCCGCGCTGCTCAACGATCCGGCGGCACGAGCGACGCTGATCCGGCGTCTGGCCGCAGTCGCCCGGCAGCCGGCAAACGGCGGGCTCGTGCTCGATTTCGAAGCGCTGCCCGCGCACGCCATGCCTGCCTATCTGCGCTTCATACCGCAATTGCGCGCGGCATTGCCGGCAGGGGCCCAGATCGCGGTGACAGTGCCGGCAGAGGATAGTGCCTGGCCGCTCGGTGGTTTTGCCAAGGTCGCCGACCGTGTGATCTTCATGGCCTATGACGAGCATTATGACGGCGGCACTCCGGGCCCGATCGCGTCGCAGGACTGGTTCATCCGGCAGGTCGTCGCAGCCCGCCGCGCGATCGGCGCCGACAAGCTGGTCGTGGCGCTCGGCAGCTACGGCTATGACTGGCATGGGGGCAACACCGATGCGCTGACCATCGAGGAAGCCTGGCTCGCCGCGCATGACAGCGATGCGAAGCCGATGTTCGATCCCGCCAGCGGCAATACGGCCTTCGCCTTCGACGAGGATGGCCAGCGCCACACCGTCTGGATGATGGACGCGGCCACCAGCTGGAATCAGATGCAGGTCCTCAAGCGGCTGGGGATCGACGATATCGCGCTGTGGCGCCTGGGCAGCGAGGATGCCGGATTCTGGTCCGCACTCCGCGCGTTTCGCAAGGGCGGGACACCGGACCTGTCGACGCCCCGAGCGTTGCTGGAAACCGATGTCGAGGGGGCGGGCGAGATCCTGCGCATCACCGCGACGCCATCGGTCGGGCATCGTACCGTCACCTATGACACGACCGGCCTGATCCGCGGGGTCGACTACACCGCGCTGCCCACGCCCTATGTCGTCAAGCGCGCCGGCGCGGCCGATCCCAAGGCGATCGCGCTCACCTTCGACGACGGCCCCGACGGCACGTGGACGCCGAAGATTTTGGACGTGCTGGAGCGGGAAAAGGTGCCCGCGACCTTCTTCGTCATCGGCCAGAACGTCCTCCAACACCCGCAGCTGGTGAATCGCATCATCGCTGGCGGCAGCGAACTGGGAAACCACAGCTACAGCCACCCGAACCTGGCCGGCGCGTCGGAAACCTTCACGAACCTCGAACTGAACACGACCCAGCGGCTGGTCGAAGCCTATACCGGCCGCCGGATGACGCTGTTCCGTGCGCCTTACTTCGGGGACGCCGAACCGACGACGACCGACGAACTCCTGCCCGCGCTGACCGCACAGGCGGCGGGCTATACGATCGTCGGCTTGCACGTCGATCCGAACGACTGGCAGCGTCCCGGCGCGGACGAGATCGTCCGCCAGACGCTGACCCAGATCCGCGGCGCGACGCCACAGGTTCCCGGCAACGTCGTGCTGCTCCACGACAGCGGTGGCGATCGTTCCGAAACCGTGGCGGCCTTGCCGAAGATCATTGCCGCATTGCGAGCGGAGGGCTATCATTTCGTCACTGCCTCGCAGCTGGTCGGCGTGTCGCCGGCCCAGGCGATGCCGCGCGTGGTCGGTGAGGACCTGGTCGCGATCCGCTATGATGTCGCAGGCTTCATCGTCGTCGCGGCCATCCTGTTCGTCATCGGCTGGATTTTCTACCTGGCGATCGCGCTCGGAATCGCCCGGGCGATGCTGATGGCTGCGCTCGCATGGTGGCAGAGCCGGCAGCGGCGCGCCGATCCGCCGGTGTACACGCCGACCGTCTCGGTCATCATCCCCGCCTTCAACGAAGAACGCGTCATCCGATCCTCGGTCGAACGCATCCTGGCGAGCGACTATCCTACGCTCCAGGTCATCGTCGCCGACGACGGCTCGCAGGACGCGACGAGCCGGATCGTCGCCGCGGCGTTCGGCGCCGATCCGCGCGTGACTTTGCTGACGCTGGAGAACGGCGGCAAGGCGGCGGCTCTGAACCGCGCGCTCAAGCAAGCGACCGGCGACGTCATCATCGCCCTCGACGCCGATACCCAGTTCGAAACCGGCACGATCCGCCGCCTGGCGCGGTGGTTCGCCGATCCGCGGATCGGCGCGGTCGCGGGCGATGCTCGCGTCGGCAACCGCGTGAACCTGGTCACGCGCTGGCAGGCGGTCGAATATATCACTGCGCAGAATCTGGAGCGCCGCGCGCTCGCCGGGTTCGACGCGATGACGGTGGTCCCGGGCGCGGTGGGCGCGTGGCGCCGCGCGACGCTCGACCAGGTCGGCGGCTATCCGGAGGACACGCTGGCCGAGGACCAGGACCTGACCATCGCGATCCAGCGCGCAGGCTGGCGGGTCACCTATGACCCGATGGCGGTCGCGTGGACCGAGGCGCCGGAAAGCTTCAAGGGCCTCGCCAAGCAGCGCTATCGCTGGGCATTCGGGACGCTGCAGTGTCTGTGGAAGCACGCCGGCATCTGGCGCACGCGCCGCCCGCGGGGCCTGGCGCTGGTCGGCATGCCGCAGGCGTGGCTGTTCCAGATCGTCTTCGCCGCAATCTCGCCGCTGATCGACCTGGCGCTGATCCTATCGATCGCCGGCACGGTGACGCGCGTCATGCAGCATGGTTGGGCGCAGACCGCCGGCGACGTCAGCACGATGGGCCTCTACTGGCTGGCCTTCACCGGCATCGACGTGCTGTGCGGCTGGATCGCGTACCGGCTGGACGGCAAGGGCGTGCGCTATCCCGCGCATCTGCTGGTCGCGCAGCGGTTGGTCTACCGCCAGATCATGTACTGGGTGGTCATCCGTGCGGTCGTCTCCGCCATCGGCGGCTGGGTGGTCGGTTGGAGCAAGCTGGAACGCAGCGGGCGCGCGACGACCGACGGGGCGACGCCGGCGGCGGCCTGAGCCGCATGCCATCTGCGCCGCGCTTGTTTCGTTCATGCCTGATCGCCAGAGGCTTAAGGAAGCTTAGCGCGTCGAGCAGCGCGTACGAACGGAGGTTTCTCGATCCTGATTTTCTGCGTATCGCCCACCGCATGAAAGCGAGCGACCTTCAGGACCGGATCATCGCGCAACTGTTGCGCGATCATGGCGGGACGAAGCGGCACTGGCGCGCGGTCGTCGGCCGGGTGAAGCTCTATGACCCGGCGACGCATCCGCATTGCAACTGGTCGCTCGATCCGCAGGGCAATGCGCACGAAAACGCAATGATCGAAGCGATGATGGACGACCTGCGCCTGCGTTTGCGGATCGTGACGCCCGGATAACGGATCGTCCCTGCCGTTCCGGCATTCTCCCCCATAGATGACGACCGCCGCCCAGCCCTTCCCCACGTCTCCCTTCGGCATTTCGCTCTACCGGCAGGTTTGGGTCGCAAGCCTCTGTTCGAACTTCGGCGGCCTGATCCAGTCGGTCGGGGCGTCGTGGATGATGACGTCGCTCGGCGCGTCACCCCAGATGATCGCGCTCGTCCAGGCCTCGACCAGCCTGCCGATCATGCTGCTGTCGCTGTGGGCGGGCGCGATCGCCGACAACCTCGACCGCCGCCGGATCCTGCTGACCGCACAGAGCTTCATGCTGGTCGTCTCGCTCATTCTGGCGGTGGGGACGTGGGCCGGCTGGATCACGCCGTGGCTGCTGCTGACATTCACCTTCCTGATCGGCTGCGGCACCGCGATCAACGGCCCGGCGTGGCAGGCGTCGGTCGGCGACATGGTACCGCGCCCGCTGCTGTCGAGTGCCGTTTCCTACAACAGCATGGGCTTCAATATCGCACGCAGCGTGGGACCCGCGATCGGCGGCGCGATCATCGCTGCGGCGGGCGCGGCGGCGGCATTTGCGGTCAATGCGGTGAGCTATGTCGGGTTGATCTTCGTCCTGAAACGCTGGCAGCCGAACCTGCCGCCCCGCCGCCTGCCGCGCGAACGGCTGGGTGTCGCGATGGCGGCGGGTGTGCGCTACGTCCGGTTATCGCCGCCGATTCTGACCGTCCTGATGCGCGCCGCGGTGTTCGGCGTAGCGGCGAGCGCGATTCCGGCATTGATGCCACTGGTTGCGCGTGACCTCGTCCGCGGCGGGCCGCTGACCTATGGCATCCTGCTCGGCGCGTTCGGGCTCGGCGCTGTCGGGGGCGCGCTGATCGCCCGGCGGCTGCGCGAGAAGGCGACGACGGAGCAGATCGTCCGTCTGGCGTCGCTTGGCCTCGCCATCGGGGGTGCGACGACCGCGACCGGCATGCTGCCGCTCGCCATCCCCGCCCTCGCGCTGGCTGGCGGCGGCTGGGTACTGGCCCTGTCGACCTTCAACGTCAGCGTCCAGCTCGCCTCGCCGCGCTGGGTCGTCGCGCGCGCCATTGCGCTCTACCAGATGGCGGCGTTCGGCGGGATGGCGGCGGGCAGCTGGCTATTCGGCTCGATCGCGGGCGTCCACGGTGTCGCCGAGGCGCTGATCGCCGCTGCTGCGGTTCAGTTGCTCAGCGTTCTCGCCGGCTTCGTGCGGCGGATGCCCGAGATCACGCAGGCAGATCTCGCCCCACGCTCGGGCTGGGTCGAACCGACCACCGCCGTTCCTGTCCAGCCCCGTAGTGGGCCGATCGTCATTACCGTCGAACATCGCATCGCCGAGGTCGACGTAGCGCGCTTCCTGACCGTCATGAGCGAACGCCGTCGCATTCGTCGCCGCGACGGCGCACGGGCGTGGCAACTGCTGCGCGACCTGGGCGAGCCCACGCTATGGGTCGAGCGATTCCATTTCGGCACCTGGCTCGACTATGTCCGCCACAACGAACGCCGTACCCAGGCCGACGCTGCGAACAGCGACGCGCTTCACGCCCTGTGGATAGACGGCGCGCCGCCCGTCATCCACCGGCGGATCGAACGCCAGACCGGCTCGCTGCCGGGCGTCGGCGAAGACGACGTCCAGACGCTCGATCCGATCACCGACCCGACGCGGTCGAGCTGAGCGTCGCCGGGCTCCGGCGCGCATGCGCAATTTGCTCCTAACTCTGCCGGATCAGGGCTCTCGCCAGTTTGCGGTCCTCGAGCGAATAATAGAGCCAGATCGCAGCACCATCGACCACGACCGATGCGGCGAAAGCGATATCGGTCTGCGTGCGGTCCTCGGGCGGCGGTGGAGTGATCAGCGGCTCGATCCCGCGGTCGACGACACGCGTGTATTCGCGGTCGAACGCCACCCAGCCGATCCGCCACCGCGCATCACGTGTCGCGCCGTTGTAAAACATCACCGGCATGTCGGGATCGGTCGTCAGCAACGGTCCGGTCGAGAGATGCCAGTCGTCCCAGCTGTCGCGGCGCGGCATGAACGGCGTGGGCTGTTCGACCCACGGCCCGACTTCGCTGGCACCGACCGCCAAGCCGACGCGCGACGCCTGGTCGGCGGCATATTCGTAGAACAGCCGCCAGTGGCCATCGACGGTCTGCTCGACCGTCGCTTCCTTCGTATTGCCCTCCGACTTCGACGAGGCGAGTGCGACGCCGCGCTTTTCGAGCCGGTCGAGCGATGGGCCGGTCGCATAGGCAAGCTCGCCATGCGCCATGTCGGCCAGCACGCCGGTATAATAGACGATGTAGCTGCCGTCGGCGCGGCGCAGCACGGTCGGATCCTCGACCCCGCCCGCGTCATGGTCGCCCGGCCCCGGCACGATCGACGGCGCGTCGAGCATCGTGAAGCGGCAGCCGTCCTCGCTCCAGCCGGACCAGATCACGCCGGTATCGGTCATTGCCTGACCAGCGCGGACGACCGCGCGGACCATGATGCCCCAGCGCCCGTTCGGCTCCTGCCAGATATAGGGGCTCATCAGGTCGCGCGTCATCAGCGCCGGCGGGCCGTCGAGCACGACCGTCTCGATCGCCTTCACGTTGAAATCGATCGGCGTCCGGCTGCCTTCGACCGCGTCTTTCCGGTGGGGATCAGCCGTCCCCGGCTTGGGCGCGGTCATGCGCCGAGCGCCTGAAGCAGCGACAGCCCACCGTCGATGACGATTCGCGCACCGGTGATGTAGCGCGCCTTGTCGGAGGCGAGGAACACCGCCAGATCGGCCACCTCCGCCGGATCGCCGGCGCGGCCCATCGGGATGTTGCGCTCCAGCGACCGACGATAGGCTGCGTCCTTCAGCGCGCGGTCGTTCATCGGCGTCAGGATCATGCCCGGCTCGATCGCGTTGACACGGATGCCGCGTGGCGCTTCCTCGATCGCCAGCGTCTCGACCAGATTGGTGAGCCCGCCCTTCGCCGCACAATAATCCGCCCCGCCGGCGCGGACCGCATAGGCGTGGATCGACGAGATGTGCAGGATCGTCGCCGGCCCGGCCGCCTCGCCGCGCCCGGTCAGAAAGCGGCGCGACGTCAGAAAGGCGCCGGTCAAATCGGTGTCGATCAACCGCCGCCACTGTTCCAGGGTCATCTCGCGCACGGTGACGCCGGTCATGTTCAGCCCGGCCGAATTGACCAGCACATCCGCTGGCCCCCACGCCTGTTCGACGTCGCCGAAGGCTGCGGTGACCGAGGCTTCGTCATCGACCGCCGCCTGGACGGTCATCGCCTCGCCGCCGGCCGTGCGCACCGCGTCTGCGCTCGCCTTCGCCCCCGCAGTGTCGCTGTGATAAAAGATCGCGACCCGGTCGCCCTGGGCCCCGAACGCCGCCGCACAGGCCGCCCCGATCCCCGATTCCGCGCCCGTTACCACCACCGTCCGCGCCGCCACCGGTTTCTCCTCGTCACAAATCACCCGATCGCAACGAACCGCAGGCGAAAGGGCTTCGTCTGCCGCAGGATTTTGCCATCATGTCATCAGCGTCGGCCATTGCAGCAACGATCGCCTACGCTTCGTCCCCGCTGGATTTTCGCTCCCGTTGCGGTAGCGGTCCTGCATGACGGCATCGGACACGACCCAATCCTATGACATACTGATCGTCGGCGGCGGCCACGGCGGCGCGCAGGCGGCGATCGCGCTGCGCCAGCGGGGATATGCCGGCAGCATCGCCATCATCGGCGAGGAAACCGAACTGCCCTACGAACGCCCGCCGCTCAGCAAGGAATATCTGCTGGGCGACAAGCCGTTCGAGCGCATGCTGCTCCGCCCCGCCGCCTTCTGGGCCGAACGCGACGTGACGCTGTTGCTCGGACAGCGGGTCACCGCGGTCGATGCGGGGGCACGGCAGGTGACTACCGCGGATGGCACGCACATCGGCTATGGCGACCTGATCTGGGCGACCGGCGGCAGCCCGCGCCGACTGATCTGCGCCGGGCATGACCTGGTTGGCGTCCATTCCGTCCGCACCCGCGCCGATATCGACCGACTGATGGGCGAACTGCCCGCGGTTACCCGCGTCGTCGTCATCGGCGGCGGCTATATCGGGCTGGAGGCGGCAGCCGCGCTGACGAAGCTCGGTAAGGCGGTGACGCTCGTCGAGGCGCAGGACCGCGTCCTCGCCCGCGTCGCCGGGCTCACGCTCTCCGCCTTCTACGAGCGCGAACACCGCGCGAAGGGCGTCGACCTGCGCACCGGTATCAGCGTCGACTGTATCGAGGGCGACACCCGCGTCACCGGGGCGCGCCTGTCCGACGGCACGCTGCTGCCATGCGAGATGGCGATCGTCGGCATCGGTATCATGCCCGCAGTCGAACCGCTGCGGACGGCCGGTGCGGCCGGCGGCAACGGCGTGCGCGTCGACACGCTGTGCCGCACCAGCCTGCCGCACGTCTATGCGATCGGCGACTGCGCCGCGCATGCGAATGCCTTCGCCGACGGGGCCGAAATCCGTCTCGAATCAGTGCAGAACGCCAACGACATGGCCACCACCGCCGCCCGCGCGATCCTGGGCGATCCGGTCCCCTACCGCGCGACGCCGTGGTTCTGGTCGAACCAGTACGACCTGAAGCTCCAGACGGTCGGCCTGTCGATGGGCCACGACGCCGAAGTCGTCCGCGGCGATTCCGGAACGCGCAGCTTTTCGGTCGTGTATCTGAAGGCCGGTCGCGTCGTCGCGCTCGACTGCGTGAATATGGTGAAGGATTACGTCCAGGGCCGTGCGCTGGTAGAGGCCGGCGCGGTGATCGATCCCGCGCGGTTGGCCGATGCCGGGGAGCCTTTGAAAGGGATGGTCGAAGGCTAACCCCTCCATCGTCATCCCCGCGAAGGCGGGGATAAATTGGCGCCGACCGTCGTGGGTCTCATTGCCACCAGCGACTATTGATTCCCGCCTTCGCGGGAATGACGACCAGGGGAATTGTACGCCTACACCGCCGCGTCCCGAATCGTCTCCATCGCGACGAACGTCGACGTATTCGCCACATGCGGCAGCGCGGATATCCGCTCGCCCAGCACCTCGCGGTACCGCCGGATATCCGCCGTCCGCACCTTCAATAGATAGTCGAAGCTGCTGGCGATCATGTGACATTCCTCGACCTCGGGAATGCGCAGCACCGCACGGCGGAATTCCTCGAGCGCCGCCTCCCGCGTGTCGGACAGCTTCACCTCGGTAAAGGCGATATGGTCCAACCCCAACCGCGCCGGATCGACGATCGCGCGAAAGCCCAGGATGTAGCCGCCGTCGATCAGCCGCTTCAGCCGCACCTGGCACGGCGTCTTGGACAGGCCGACGCGTTTCGCGAGTTCGGTGACCGACAGCCGCCCGTCGGCGCGCAGAGCCTCGATGATCCGCCGGTCGAAACCGTCAATCGGCCCTGAAACGGGCAGTCTGGCGTCCGTTCGATCTGTCATCAGGCGTCCAAAAGGTTCGATCGGACTGACATTGCGCCAAATCCGGGCGGATCGCCAGCGTAGAAACTGCTATGGGCCGGCCATGACGACGCCCCCCTTCGCCGACTTCGCCCCGCCTGTCCGCCCGCAGGACGCCCAGCGCCGCGCGATCACCGCCGCCTATCGCCGGCCGGAGCCCGAATGCCTGGCTCCGCTGATCGAGGCCGCGACGCTGCCGGACGCGATCCGCACCGCCGCGACCGTGACCGCAACGCAGCTCGTCACCGCGCTGCGCGCCAAGCACAAGGGCACCGGCGTCGAAGGCCTCGTCCAGGAATATGCGCTGTCCAGCCAGGAGGGCGTCGCACTGATGTGCCTGGCCGAGGCGCTGCTGCGCATCCCCGACACCGCAACCCGCGACGCGCTGATCCGCGACAAGATCGCCGGCGGTGACTGGCGGTCCCACGTGGGCGATGGCCGCTCGCTGTTCGTCAACGCCGCGACCTGGGGCCTGGTCGTCACCGGCAAGCTGACCGGCAGCGTCAACGACAGTGGTCTCGGCGCCGCGCTCACCCGCCTGATCGCGCGCGCCGGCGAACCGGTCATCCGCCGCGGCGTCGACATGGCGATGCGGATGATGGGCGAGCAGTTCGTGACCGGCGAGACGATCGCCGAGGCGCTCGACCGCGCCCGCCCGCTGGAGGCACGCGGCTTCCGCTACAGCTACGACATGCTCGGCGAAGCGGCGACGACCGCGGCCGATGCGGAGCGCTATTACCGCGACTATGAAAACGCCGTCCGCGCGATCGGCGAAGCGGCGGCGGGGCGCGGCGTCTATGCCGGCCCCGGCATCTCGATCAAGCTGTCGGCCCTCCACCCGCGCTACGTGCGTGCGCAGGCCGAACGCGTCATGGGTGAACTGCTGCCCAAGGTGAAGGCGCTTGCCGTCCTTGCCAAAGGCTATGACATCGGCCTTAACATTGATGCGGAGGAGGCTGACCGGCTCGAACTCTCGCTCGACCTGCTCGAAAGCCTCGCGACCGATCCCGACCTCGCGGGCTGGGATGGTCTGGGCTTCGTCGTCCAGGCCTATGGCAAGCGCTGCCCGTTCGTCATCGACTGGATCGTCGACCTCGCCCGCCGCGCGAACCGCCGCATCATGGTCCGGCTGGTGAAGGGCGCCTATTGGGACGCCGAGATCAAGCGCGCGCAGGTCGACGGCCTCGCCGACTTCCCGGTCTATACCCGCAAGATCCACACCGATGTCGCGTACATCGCCTGCGCGGCCAAGCTGCTGGCGGCGAAGGATGCGGTGTTCCCCCAGTTCGCGACGCACAATGCGCAGACGCTGTCGACGATCTACCACCTCGCCGGCCCCGACTTCACGGTCGGCGATTATGAATTCCAGTGCCTGCACGGCATGGGCGAGCCGCTGTATGACGAGGTCGTCGGCGGCAACAAGCTGAACCGCCCGTGCCGTATCTATGCGCCGGTCGGTACGCACGAGACGTTGCTCGCGTACCTCGTCCGCCGCCTGCTCGAAAACGGGGCGAATTCGTCCTTCGTCAATCGCATCGCCGATCCCGAAGTCTCGATCGCCGATCTGGTCGCCGATCCGGTCGACGCCGTTCGTGCGATGCCGGTGCCGGGCCAGAAGAACCCGCACATCGCGCTGCCGCGCGAACTGTACGGCGCGCGCGTCAATTCCGCCGGCCTCGACCTCAGCGACGAAACGACGCTTGCGATGCTCAGCGAGACGATGGCTGGGGAAGGACCGTGGACGGCTGGCGACGTGGGCACCGAACGCCCGGTGCTGAACCCCGCCGACCGCCGCGATCAGGTGGGCATGGTGCGTGAGATGAGCGTCGCCGACGCCCAGGCCGCCGCCCGCACCGCCGCTGCCGCCGCGCCTGGCTGGGCCGGGACCAGCCCGGCCGACCGCGCCGAGATGCTCGACCGCGCCGCCGACGCGATGCAGGCCCGCATGCCACAACTGCTCGCGCTCATCGTGCGCGAAGCGGGCAAGTCGCTGCCCAATGCCATCGCCGAGGTGCGTGAAGCGATCGACTTCCTGCGCTATTATGCCGAGCAGGCCCGCTCGACTTTGGGCGTCGGCCACCGGCCGCTGGGCGTCGTCACCTGCATCAGCCCGTGGAACTTCCCGCTGGCGATCTTCACCGGCCAGGTCGCCGCCGCGCTGGTCGCGGGCAACGCGGTGCTCGCCAAGCCGGCGGAGGAAACCCCGCTGATCGCCGCGCAGGGCGTCGCTCTGCTGCACGAAGCCGGCGTGCCGGCCGACGTGCTCCAACTGGTCCCTGGCGACGGCGCGATCGGTGCGGCCCTGGTCGCGGCGCCCGAGACGATGGCGGTGATGTTCACCGGATCGACCGAAGTCGCGCGCCTGATCCAGAAGGCGCTCGCCAAGCGTCTGCTGCCCGGCGGCGCGCCGATCCCCTTCATTGCGGAGACCGGCGGGCAGAACGCGATGATCGTCGATTCCTCGGCCCTCGCCGAACAGGTCGTCGCAGACGTCATCGCCTCGGCGTTCGACAGCGCGGGCCAGCGCTGTTCCGCACTGCGCATCCTGTGCCTGCAGGAGGAGGTCGCCGACCGCACGCTGGCAATGATCAAGGGCGCGTTGCACGAGCTGTCGATCGGCCGCACCGATGCGCTCAAGACCGACATCGGCCCCGTCATCACCGCCGAGGCCAAGAGCATTATCGAAAAGCACATCGCGAAGATGCGCGGCGCCGGCCACCGCGTCGAACAGCTGACGCTCGCCGGCGACACCGCCAACGGCACTTTCGTTGCGCCGACGATCATCGAACTCAGCGACATTGCCGAGCTGGAGCGCGAGGTGTTCGGCCCCGTCCTCCACGTCGTCCGCTTCCGGCGTGCGGAGCTCGACCGGCTGATCGACCGGATCAACGCGACCGGCTACGGCCTGACCTTCGGGCTGCATACCCGGCTCGACGAGACCATCGCGCACGTCACCAGCCGCGTGAAGGCGGGCAACCTCTACATAAACCGCAACGTCATCGGCGCGGTCGTCGGCGTCCAACCATTCGGCGGACGCGGCCTGTCGGGCACCGGGCCGAAGGCGGGCGGGCCGCTGTATCTCGGCCGGCTGGTGACAGGTGCCGACCTGCCCCCGCCGGTGATCTGCGACGCCGCCGACCCGGCCGCACGCGATCTCGCGATCGGGCTGGAGGATCGCGACGAAAATCGCGCCGCTGCCCGCGTGCGCGAGGCGATCGCGGCGTCGATGCTGGGCGCGGACGTCGAGCTCGCCGGCCCGGTCGGCGAGCGTAACCTCTATGCCCTCCACCCGCGCGGCCGCGTGCTGCTGCTGCCGCAGACCCGCGAAGGGTTGCTCGAACAGCTGGGTGCGGCACTGGCGGCGGGCAACGACGCGGTGATCGGCGACGCAGCCGTCTTCCGCGAGCTGCTGGCGACATTGCCGCAGAGCGTGACCGCGCGCGTCCGACTGGCCGATGACTGGCGCCACGAAGCTACGTTCGCCGGCGCGCTGATCGAAGGCGACGCGTCGCAGGTCTCGGCCGCACTCGCCGCGCTGGCCGAGCTGCCCGGGCCGATCGTCCTGCCGCAGGCCTCGACCGTCGGCTATCGCCTCGACTGGCTGGTCGAGGAGGTCTCGACCTCGATCAACACGACCGCCGCCGGCGGCAACGCCAGCCTGATGGTGCTGCCGACAAGCTGAACCACCGTACCCCGCCGTCGCGGGAGCACGGCGGCGGTGCAACCCACGTCACATCATCGCCACGCCCCCGCCCGGTGACCGCCATGCCGGCCATGTGTAAGGGGAGCCATGCTCGCACGTCTGCTCGCCTTCGCCGCCCTGATCCTGGCAATGCCCGCCGGTGCACAGAGCAACGGCTTCGACCTGTCGGGTCCGGACGTATCGGTCAGCGTCAGGCGCGGTGAGACGGTGCTGCCGCTCGGCGCCGTCCCCAGTCTCAGAAGTGGCGACCGTCTGACGCTCGCCGCCGTGCTGCCCGACGACCAGTCGGCGCGCTATCTCCTCGTCGTCGCCTTCCTGCGCGGTGCGACCAACCCGCCGCCCAAGGACTGGTTTTTCCGCGCCGAGACCTGGAAGCGCGGCAAGAATATGCTCGACATCGCCGTGCCCGAAGGTGCCGAACAGGCCGTGCTGTTCCTGGCGCCCGAAACCGGCGGCGGCTTCGATGCGATCCGCGACGCCGTTCGTGGACGGCCCGGCGTGTTCGTCCGAGCGGCGCAGGACCTGCACCAGGCCTCGCTCGACCGTGCACGACTCGATGCCTTCGTCACCGGGATGGCGGCTGTGGCCGACCGCGATCCCGACAGGCTGCCGACCGTGGCACCGGTGCTCGCCAATGCACTCAGGATCAAGCTCAACCCCGACTGCCTGTCCCGCCAGCGCGACCTGCAAGCGACCTGCCTCAGCCAGGCGCGCGATTCAGTCGTGCTCCAGGCTCAACGCGGCGCAACGCTCACCGAGACGCTGACCGGCGCGCCCGTCGACCTGGCGTACCGCGTTGCCGCGACGCGGGAAGGCGGCGCAGGCTTCTACAGCCCCTATATCGGCCTGGCGCGCGATCTCGCACGGCTGTTCGGCGCGTTCCGCAGCGCGCAATATCAATATGTTCCCGCGCTTGCGCTCGGTCGCGGCGAGCGGGTGCATCTGCAGCTCAACACCGCCCCCTCGTTCCAGAATCCGCGATCGGTGCTGGTCGCGCCGCTACCGCCGATTGGCGCAGTTCCCCCGCCGGCGTGGCGCCCCGCAAGCGGCGAGACCCAGTGCCTCACTCGACCCGGCCTGACGCTCGCACTCGACGATGCGTCGCTGATATTCGCCACCGGCTATGCCCGCGACCTCGCGCTGCGGCTGACCGTCGCGGACGGCAAGATGGTGGACGTTCCGCTGGCTCCTCAGGCGGCGAGCGGTGGCCTGCGTCTGGCCGGCGACCTGCCGGCGCTGTCCGGCCCGGTCTCGAGTGCGATGCTCCACGGCCGTTGGGGCTTCGATCCCTTTACCGGCCCCCGCCTGCCCGTTCGCCTCGATGCGGCGGGCGCCTGGACCGCACCGGGCGAAGGTGTCGTGGTGGTCGGCCGCGACCATCCGCTGATGCTCCGCGGCGGGATAGCCGCCTGTGTCGCGCAAATTGCCTTGAAGGAGGCGGACGGCAGCCTGCGTCCGGTGACCTGGAAGGCGGCAGGGCCCGATGCGATCGAAGCCACCTTGCCGCTCAGCAAGACGAAAGCGGGGCCACTGACGCTGTCGATCGGCCGAATCGGTGTGGTCGACACCTCCACTGTTGCCCTGACCGGTCGGGTGGAGGCGAGCCGGCTCGACCGCTTCACGATTCACGAGGGCGATCGGGTTGGTACGCTGACCGGCGCCCGGCTCGATCAGGTCGCCTCGCTCGAGCTCGGCGGTCGGCGCTTCGTCGCGGGCACCCTGGCGCGCGGAAGTGGTGGCGACCGACTGGAACTGACCGCCGATGCTGCTTTCGAGCCGACCGCCAATCTCAGCGAGGCGCGGGTTAAGCTGCGCGATGGGCGCAACGCTGTCGTGTCGGCCGGCATCGCGCCGCCCCGCCCGGCGGCCACGTTGATCAGCCGGGACGTTGCGCTTGCCGACACGCCCCGCGCGTTCGCCATTGCGCTGCCCGCCGGCGTGGTCCCGCGCGACGCGACCCTGACCTTCTCGGTCCGCGTACCGGGGGGCGTGTCCGCGGACGATGCGATCGAGGTGACCGCCGGCGCCGACGGCGCCGCAACGCGGCTGACCGTCGCATCGGGCGCGGTGCAGCGGGTCGGCGAGGACGTCGCCGTGACTCGCCTGTCCCCGGCAGTTGGCCTCGGACCGGCGGTAGCGGGGGAAATGCGTTTCCGCCTGTGGCGCGGCGACGTCGCAGGCGACTGGCAGCCGCTCGGCCGGATCGTCCGCCTGCCCGCGCTCACCGCCTTCGACTGTCCCGTGTCGGGAAAGCCGTGCACGCTCGCTGGACGCGACCTGTTCACTGTCGCGGAGATCGCCGACACCCCGGACATGTCCAGCGCCGTCGCCCTGCCCGCAGGGTTCGTCGGCGCCGAGATCGAGCTGCCCAAGCGGCCGGGCAAGACCCTTTTCCTGAAGCTTCACGACGCACCCGACGCGGTCCTGTCGGTCGCGCTGCCGGCCCGGTCCTAAGCCGCCGCCCGTTCGAGCGACGGCGGGAGCGCTGGCGAGCGCCACGGCTTTGCTCGCCGATGCTTCGGTTTTTTCGGCAGTATCGCGATCGGACACCTTGGCTTCGCGCGGACGCCCCGCTGGCGTCCCACTCCGGCTAAGATTAGGCAGCTAGCCGAAACGCAGGCGAAACAGCTGGCACCTTCCGGGGTCACGTCGGTTATCCCCTTTCGAAAGGAGGCGCCTGTGTCTGAAAAAATCGTCGCGATCGGATTGCTGACGCAACGCGACCTCGATCTGTTGGGCAGCGGCTTCGAACGTGCCTTCTCGATTCAGGAGGATGATGTCTTCGCTGATCTGATCGCCCGGCTCGATCACATTCCGCCCGTGCAGGAACCCCGGAACCAGCATCGATCTCGCTGACCCGATACCGACAAACGAAAACGGCGGACCTCGCGGCCCGCCGTTTTCTTTACGTCATTGACGTGCAGCCGGCTCAGTTCAGCCGACCGAGCCCCGCGATGGTGCGGTCGACCAGCGCCTGGTCGACATCGGCACCGTGCTTGGCTGCGATCAGCGATGCCGCCGCCTTGGTCGCGGCGTCCGCCGTCTTTGCCCGGACTTCGGCCAGCGCCGAGCGTTCAGCCGCAGCGATCTTGTCTTCGGCCATCTTGGCACGGCGTGCGACCAGGTCGGCCGCGTCGGCTTCGGCTTTGGCGACCAGCGCCTTGGCCTCTTCCTCGGCGTGGGCGACGATGTCACGCGTCTGCGTCTCGACGTCGGCCAACTTGCGCGCATATTCATCGCGCAAGGCTTCGGCCTCGGCACGAAGCTGCTTTGCCTCTTCCAGCCGCTGCCGGATGCCGGCGATCTGTTTGTCGAGCATGCCGCCGATCAGCTTGGGCACGCCCTTGACGATCAGCACGGCCAAGAAGACGGCCATCGCCAGGCTGACCCAGACGGTCGCATCCAGCCCGAACAGCGCCGGATCCGGGTGGTTGGCCGGGCCCGTCCCACCATGTTCGGTGGTCAGCGCTTCGCCGCCCGTCTTGGGCACGCCCTCCTCGTGAATCGCCTGATTCAGTGTCGGGGCAGTCTGGGTATTAGCCATGGAGCACCGCCTTCGTCGCCGCTTGCGCCTCCGCTGCGGTCACCGGTGCCCCAGACAGGCGCGACACGATGTCCTGCGCGGCTTGCGCCGCCACGGTTTCGATCTCCGCGAGCGCAGCCTGGCTGGCGGTCGCGATCCGCGCTTCCGCCGCCGTCACCTGTGCAGTCGTCGCCTCGCCCGCCTGTGCGAGCGTCGCTTCACTGGCAGCCTGCGACCGCGCACGCGCTGCGGCGATCGTCTGGCGGGCCTGTTCGCGCGCGGCATTCTCGATCCCGCGCCAGCGCTCTTCCTGAGCATCGGCCTCGGCGCGCGCGGCTTCCGCGGCAGCGAGGTCGGTCGCGACCGACGCATCACGCGCGTCGATCGTGCCCTGGACCTTGGGAACCATGCCCCGGCCCACGATGAGGAAGGCGATGCCGAAGGTGAGCGCCAGCCAGAACAGCTGCGACGCCCAGGTGGCCGCCAATTGTTCGATCTGAGGCATCTCTACTCCGTCCGTCTACGAATATGCGTGCCCGGCCGCCGGAAAATCCGCCGGCCGGGACAGCATCATTACGCGACGAAGATCAGCAGGACGGCAACGACGAACGCCAGCAGGCCGAGAAGCTCGGCGGCGGCGAAGCCGATGAACATGTTGCCCTGCTGGCTCGACGCCGCACCCGGATTGCGCAGCGCGCCTTCGAGGAAAGCGGCGAAGACGTTACCCACGCCCAGCGCGGCCAGGCCGGCGCCGATGGCAGCGAGACCGGCACCCAGCAGCTTGATCGAATCGGCTTCCATTGTTCAACTCCCGTAAGAAATCAGTGTGTTGGTAAGAAAATCAGTGATGGTCGTGCAGGTGCACGGCATCGTTGATGTAGAGCGAGGTCAAGAGCGCGAAGACATAGGCCTGCACGCCCGCCACCAGCAGTTCGAGGGCCGAGACGCCGACCATCAGCGCGAAGCTGGGCAGGCCGACGACGATGCCGAGGCCGGCCCCTGCATTGCCGGCGTTGATGATGAAGCCGGCCAGCACCTTCAACAGGATATGACCCGCGGTCATCGCGACGAACAGTCGCAGCGCGAGGCTGAACGGACGCACCATGAACGAGACGAACTCGATGGGCGTCACCAGGAACAGCACCGGCAGCGGCGTGCCCTTCGGCACGAACAGCGAGAAGAAGCGCAGGCCATGCCGCGCGAAGCCGACGCCCAGCACGATCAGGAAGCTGGCGATCGCCAGCACGCCCGTCGCGGTGAAGTGGCTGGTGAAGGTGAACGGGTGCACGCCGACGACGCCCAGCGGCAGGAGCCCCAGGATGTTGGCGAACAGGATGAACATGAACAGCGTGAAGACGTAGGGCAGGAAGGCGCGGCCTTCCTTGCCAATGTTCTGCTTCAGCAGCTTGTCGATGAAGCCTGTGAAGCCTTCCACCGCCATCTGCCAGCGGCCCGGCACCTGCGCGCCCTTCATGCCACCCAGCATGAACAGCCACAGTGCGACCAGCGCCACGCACATCCACATCGCCGAGTTCGTGAAGGCGATCTGATGACCGCCCAGCTGGAACCCGTTCCAGATGGTCTGCACCTCGAACTGGTGCATCGGATCGATCTTGCCCGAACCTGCCGACACGTTTTCTGTTTCCCGCAAATATTACGACAGGCGCCCGAAGGTCACTTCGAACGCCCGCTGGAAATCCGGATGATGTTCCTGAACGCGGCTGCGATCCCGAGGAACAGCAGCCCGAGCAGGAACCACGGGGAGGTATTGAACAGATAATCGAGCGTCCACCCGATCACCGCTCCTCCGACCATCCCCCCGACCAGTTCGGCCAGCACGCGGTTGCCGAGACGATAGCCGTCCCCGCCGTCTTCGCGCACCTCACCGCTCCGGATCGCCTCGTCGGTCTTCGCCCGATTCAATCGCTCGTTGAGCGAATTCAGGCGCTTATCCTCCGAGATTGGGTCCAGTCCGGGCTCTTGCTCCGCCATGTCATCCCCTCCGCCTGAGCGGGCAGGTTCAACGGCCGAGCGGCAAGCCCGCCAAGGCAGGCGCGCTTTAGGAAGCGTAAATCTCCGAGTCAACCGAAAGCCCACCCTGCCGGTGGCCTATGCGGTTGCAAAGGCGTCGCTATGATGCCCGCGCGCCACATCCCGTGGCGTGAAAGGGGGTGATCATACTTGGATCATAATACCGCAATTGTCATCCTCAGCGCTGGCTCGCTGATGGTGGCATTCGCTGCCTTGGTGCTCAAAATCATCGAGGTGGCCCGCTCTAAGTAGCGGCGGGATGGGGTCGGGCTGGCACCCGGCCCCTGAACGTAGAAGACCCCGGCCGCTGGCACGACCGGGGTCCGGAGGTGATACCTGAACCAGATACCGCGCCGCCGATATAGCGCGATATCGTTTAATATTCAATCACACACACCGCGGATCCCGCGTCGGCGCGCTCGCCCCGCGCGTCAGCCACTGGCCCGACGGCGACTGGTATTTCTCGCCCGCCGACGTCTGATTGATCAGGTTGCAGCCCGCGACGAACGCCATCTGCTCGACGGTCGCGCCATTGCCGGCCTGACGCGTGTAGGCCGCCTTGCGCTGAATGTTGATGTTGTTGACCAGCGCACGCAACTCGGGCGTCGGGCTGCCGACGATGCCGAGGTAGCCATCGGGCTGCTCGCCGACCTGGCCGGCCGACCGCGCCGCCGCATAGGCCGGATCGCGTTGCGCATAGGCGGCGGTCGCGGCCAGAGCACCGACGGCGGCGATGCCGATCAATGCAGCGATGTGAAGCGTCTTCATCTTAGAAAATCCCGGGATTCTGCTGGATGAGCGACTTCGCCTCCCCATCGAGACGATAGACGACCTCCTGCGTGATCGAGATGTTGAGGTTGATGACGATCGGCTTGTCCGGCGCGTTCACGGTCACGCATCCGCTCACACTGCCGGCCATTGCCAGTCCCAGAATACCCATCTTCTTCACGCGTCCGATGTTCGTACAAATGCGCACGAACCTCAATCCTGCAGTCTTCATGGACGTTTCTCGCTTGATGGGGGCTGAATGACGGGGGCCGGCGGCGGCTGCGGCCCTTCGCGGCGACGCTGCTCGTCGATCAGCGCGGGCAGGTTGCGCTGAATGAGCCGCGACGGATCATAATAGCTGCGCACCGAATCGAGCAGCTGACGGAAGGGGGCTCGAATCGTGATGTTGAACACGAACGGCAGGCGTGCGAGTCGCCGGATGAGGAAGTTGCTCTTCGTACCCTTGCCCTGGCTGACGCCCGCGAACTGGATCGCAGTCACCATCTCGCCCGACAGCGGGCCGTTCAGCGTGATGTTCAGACTGCGATAGTTGAGCGCACGCAGCGCCTGGAACGCCATGTTGCCCCACACCCCCACATCCTTCTCGGTGATGGTCCCGACATAGGCGATGCTGCCGCCTGATCGTGCGGCCAGTGTCCCGTCGACGATCCGCCCGCCGGATTCGTCGAACACCATCGGCAGCACGCCATCGAAGGTGCCGGTGGCATTGAGGTTGTCGAAGTCGAATTGCTGGAGGAACGTCGCGGCGTCTGCCCCCACGACGCGGAAGGTCATCCGCCGCTGCTGGTTGGCGTTGAAATCCAGCAAGGTCGGGTCCAGCGTCAGCTTGCCTCCCGCAAACGGCCAATCCCCGCCCTCCACCTGCACCCGGTTGTTGCCGGTTAGGCGATAGCGGACGGTCCCGTTCTCCACCGCAATGCCGGGATTGACTGTGGTGATCGTCGCGACCTGATCCGGCGCGCTGACAAGGCCGAGCAGGTCGGTGAAGACGATGTCGCCGGACAGGCCGGTCACGGGACCGAAGGCGGCGGCAAGATCAAGGTTGCTTGTCCCGAATCTGCCGGTGCTCGTCACGCCATCGGGCGTCCAGGCGATCCGCCCGCGGCCCGACACGCTGCCGTTCACGTCGGCGATGACGCCATAGGTTAGGGGAGTCAGCTCGTTCGGCTGGAACGCCTTGCCGAAGGTGATGCCAGGCACGCGCAATTCGGCGTCCCCCGCCCCCCGCGCCAGATCGTGAAGGATCGTGACGTCGGCAACCTTCACCCGCTTCGTCGGATGGATCAACGTGCCCGTCGCATCGATGCGGTTGCCCGCCAGTGTCAGCGCGACAGTCTCGCTTGCCAGCGGCTCGAACCGACGCTCCTTGGCGGCATCGGCGATCATCAGCCGCCCGCCGAGCGACAGCTTGCCACCTGCGAAGACCCAGTCGCCGCTCGCCGCCGACAGGATCAGCGGCACGTTGCCGATCTGCCCGCCGCCGTCGGCGAAGCTGCCTGCCACGCGACCGCCGGCGACACGCCCCGTCAGCCGCCCGGCATCGATCCGCGTCACCCGTTCCGGTAAGCCGAGCCGCGTCTTCACGTCGTCAAGCGCAAAGGTCAGATCGCCAAGATCCATTCGCGCGCCCGACATGCTGAGCTCGAGCGGCGTCGCGCCGATCCGCCCGGCCAGCCGGGTCGTCGCCAGTCGCGCTCGTCCGTCGATCCTTCCGCGCTCGAATACCACCAGTCCCGCCCCGCCGGCGCAGACGCGCAGCCGCGTCGGATCGAGGGTCAGGCTGGAGATCGCGAGCCGCTGCCACGCGATCGCGGTACAGCCCGGGTTGGCAACCATCGTGGTGCCCCGCCACCGCACGTCGATCGGCATCTGCACGCCGTCGATGCGGCCATCGCCGAGCGGTCCCGAGACCGTCAGCTGAGTCGTCACCCGCGTCACCGCACCGTCAGTCGCCTGGAAGCTGACCGGCGTCAGCGCCAGCCGGGCACCGCCTGCCGCATAGGGTTCGACGATCGCGCGTCCCGCGAACCCGCCGCCGGCCCGGCGCAGCGCGATCGATGCCGCCGGCAGGCCGCCGCCCCTGAGCGCGATCTGTCCGCCGACTTCGAGCGCGCCGAACCGAATCGGGTCGCCGCCGATCGTTGCCACCGCGCCACTGGCGGATCGCAGAGTCAGGTTCGTCACCCGGACCGCGCGAGCATCGCCGCGTTGGACCGCCTCGATGCGCGCATTGCCCGAAACATCGCGTCCTGCCGCGACGCCGGCCTTCGCTAGCGCCTGGACGAGCGGCCCGACCGGCGTACCCGCGGCGCTCGTCCCCATCGCGGCGACCTGCCGCAAAAGCGCATCGGCTGCACGAGCGTTGCCGATCCGGGCGTCTCCGGCAAATTCGAGGCCCGTCGGGGCGACGCGGTAGCGTCCCGTAACCTCGGCCTGCCCCAGCCGCCCCTGTGCCATCGCCACGGTGTTGGCGGTGAGACGCACGTCACCGACCGTTCCCCTGGCACTGCCGTCGAACGCGACTGTCGCCGACAATGGCGCAGCGGTCAGGCCCGGCGCGCTGCCCTTGGCGGCAGCCGCGGCCACCTTGCCGGACCAGCGATCCAGCCCTGCGCTCAGGTTCAGATCGACATCGGCGCCAAACGCCTGGACAACGGCATCGCCACAGCGAACCGCGCCTGCCCGCAACGGACCGATCAGGCTCGGTGCCTGCTTCGCGACCTTGAGCGCGAAGGCGCCGCCGATGCCGGTCGCAGTGCAGCCCGACAGCGACTGCCGATCGCTGACCAGCGCCAGCCGGCCGGAAAACCCGTCATCGAGCCGGCCCGACCCCTGCAACTTCAGTCCGACGATACCGTCGGGCAACTCCAGGCGCACGCGCGCATCGGCGATGTCCGCGGTCAGTTTCGGGAGGGCGAAGGGCGCGTTGCCGTCCCCTTTCGGCATCAGCTTGTCGATCGCGCCGAGCGACAACCCGTCCCGTGTCCACCGGGCGCGCAACCGGACGTGGCCGGAGTCGATCCCCGTCACCTCCGGCCCGCCTCCGCGGATCCGGGTATGGACGACGACCCAGTCGGCCACCAGGTCGGGGTCGCTCGGATCACCGATGACGACGTTGATCAGCCGTTGGCGGGCAAAGCCGATATCCGCCACGGTGTACCGGGCCGGCACGCCGCGCTTGGCGAGTTCGTCGTCGATGAAGCCGGTCGCGACACTGCGCCGCTGGTGCCACAACACGGCGATGGCGGCCGCAAAGACGATCAAGAGCGCAATAAGCGTGCGCCAGCGCTTGCGCTGGTGCCAGCGCCGCCGCCGCTGCTCCGTGCCCGTCTCCGCGGCGTCCGCCGTCACGCATCGCTCCCACAGCGACCGGTTGCATCGCCGGCGCACTCGCTTAACCTTGGTCGCAGATGAGTGTTCCTGCAACCGTTCCGGAAGACGCCGCCGGCCACCGCGCCCGGTTGCGCGAACGGCTGTTCGTCGGCGGAGCGGAGGCGCTGCAGGATTACGAGTTGCTCGAATATCTGCTGGCCCTTGCCATCCCGCGGCGCGACACGAAGCCGCTGGCCAAGGCTTTGCTTCGGGAATTCGGCGGCTTGTCGGGTGTGATGACCGCGGCGTCGGAGGATCTCGCCCGCATCAAGGGCATGGGGGAGACGTCGGTCGCGGCGATCAAGGCCGCGCACGGCGTCGCACTCCGGCTGCTCAAGACCGAGACGAGCGCCCAGCCGGTGCTGAGCAATTGGCAGGCCCTCCTCGATTATCTGCGTGCCGACATGGCGCACCACCAGATCGAACGCGTGCGCGTGTTGCACCTCGACAGCCGCAACCGGCTGGTCCGCGACGAAGTGATGAACGAAGGCACCGTCGACGAAGCCCCCGTCTATGCCCGCGAGATCGTCCGGCGCGCGTTGCAACTCGGCTCGGCCGCGGTGATTCTGGTCCACAATCACCCCTCGGGCGATGCGTCGCCCAGCAAGGCGGACATCGACATCACGCGCCAGGTCGCAGCGGCCCTGAAACCGCTGAACATCGCGCTGCACGACCATATCGTCATGGCCCGCGGCGGGCACACGAGTTTAAGAGCGCAAGGGCTGATCTGAATTCCTCCCCCAGCTTGTCTGGGGGATGGGGAGTGCCGGGTCGAACGCGCCTCGCGCGTTCGAGGATCGTCCCGGGGGACGATCCGACCCGTCACTCCGCGCAAGCGATGGTGGAGGGGCTTGCGGCGTCGGGCGCGTGCCGCGCCACCCCTCCACCACTCGGCTACGCCGAGCGGTCCCCCTCCCCCAGCAAGCTGGGGGAGGACTTCCACTCACCCCAGATCATGCTCCAGCGTGATCTCGGCATTCAGCAGCTTGGAGATCGGGCAGCCCTTCTTGGCCTCCTCGGCAATCCGCTCGAAGTCGGCCTTGTCGATCCCGTCGACCCGCCCCTTCAGCTTCAGCGCCGACTTGGTCACCTTGAACCCGTCGCCGTCCTTGTCCAGCGTCACCGCCGCATCGGTTTCCAGCGTGCCTGCCGAATACCCTTCCTTCGCCAGCGCGAAGCTCAGCGCCATGGTGAAGCAGCTGGCGTGCGCGGCCGCGATCAGCTCTTCGGGATTGGTGCCGGGTTCGTTCTCGAACCGCGTGTTGAAGCCATAGGGATTGTCGGACAGCACGCCCGACTGGGTCGAGACATGCCCCTTCCCATCCTTGCCGAGGCCATCGTAGCGGGCGGATGCGGTGCGGGTCGTCATGTGCGTCGTCTCCTCAGATTTAGACGCCACCCCGAACGCACGCCTGCGCGTTCGGGTTCACATGGGTTACGATCCGGCAACCGGTGTGTCGTCATTTCGCGGACGCCCTAGCTTCCCGTTCCCCGGCGAAGGCCGGGGTCCAGGTGCACGCGATCTCCGAAACTTACCGCCCGACCGGAACTGGGCCCCGGCCTTCGCCGGGGCACTCGAGAGAAATACCCGGGGGTCCCGCCTCCGCGGGAATGACGGAAGAGAGCGTAGTCCTCCCCCGCCGTGACCACCTCACCCCGCGTGCTCGGCGATCCACGCCTCGACGACCGGCGCGATGCGGTTGCGCCACTTCGACCCGTTGAAGATGCCGTAGTGACCGACTTCGGGGGCCATATGATATTGCTTCATCGCCTCCGGCAGCGCGGTCGCGATGGTCAGCGCGGCCTTGGTCTGGCCCAGGCCGGAAATATCGTCGCGCTCGCCCTCGATCGCCAGCAGCGCGACATCGCGGATCGCGCCCGGATCGACGCGGCGGCCACGGTGCATCATCTCGCCCTTAGGCAACGCATGATCCTGGAACACCACGCGGATCGTCTGCAGATAGAATTCGGCGGTCATGTCGCACACCGCGCGATATTCGTCATAGAACGCCATCGTCGCCTGGCTGCTTTCGCCGTCGCCGGCGACCAGGTGTTTGAACAGCTCCCAATGCGACATCATGTGGTTGCCGAGATTCATCGTCATGAACCCGGCGAGCTGCAGGAAACCCGGATAGACCCGACGCCCGGCGCCCGGATAGGTCGCAGGAATCGTCGCGATGACGTTCTGTTCGAACCAGGCATAGGGCCGCTCGGTCGCCAGCGTATTGACCGCGGTCGGCGCCTCGCGCGTGTCGACGGGTCCGCCCATCAGCGTCACCGTCAGCGGGCGATTGGGGTGATCGTCGGCCGCCATCAGGCAGGTCGCGGCATAGGCGGGAACCGACGGCTGGCAAACGGCGAGCATGTGCGAGCGCGCACTGCCGTCCTTGCCCATGGTTTCCAGGAATTCGATGACATAGTCGACATAGTCGTCCAGGTCGAAGCGCCCCTCCGACAGCGGCACCAGCTTCGCATCGCGCCAGTCGGTGATGTACACGTCATGGCCCGGCAGCATGCGCTCGACCGTGCCGCGCAGCAGCGTCGCATAATGGCCCGACATCGGCGCAACGATCAGCAGCTTGGGCCCGCCTTCGACGCCTTCGCGCACGAAGCGCTTGAGCTGGCCGAAGGGCTTGCGCAGCACGATCTCCTCGCGCACCGCCACTTCGCGGCCGTCGACGACGGTCTTGGTGAGGCCGAACGCCGGCTTGCCGCGCGGGGCGCTGGCGTGGGCGAAGACCTCGAGCGCTGACGACAGCACCGGTCCGCCACCGAAATAGGCGAACGGGTTTGCCGGGTTATTGAGCAGACCTGCCGAAAAATTCGCTAGCGCGCTGGCCCCCGCAAGCATCGAGCGCTGCATTTCATAGGCATTATAGAGCATCGGGTATGGACCTTTACCGGCGCCCGCTCCCCCGCGGCCGCACCGCCAATCGATCGGCGGGTATAACCGACATGGGTGGACGTGCAATTAATAAGACAAGCGGTTCACCGCAGTCGAAGTTCCGCTCAAACATTGCCGTCGCCTGGCAGTCAGCCTAACCGGCGCCATGGCCACCGCCCCGACTCCCCCGCAGCCCAAGGCGAAAATCGAGAATCTGCGCGTCATCTGGCGAATGGCCGCGCGCTATCCGGGACGGATCGCGGCCGCGCTGACGGCGATGCTGGTCGCGGCTCTCGCGACGCTTGCCATTCCGTCGAGCTTCAAGCTGATCATCGACCGCGGGTTCGCCAACGGCGGCGACGGCGATATCGGGCGCTGGTTCCAATATCTGCTGCTGCTGGTCGTCGTCATGGCGATCGCCACCGCCTTCCGCTTCTATTTCGTGTCGTGGCTGGGCGAACGCGTCGTCGCCGACCTGCGTATCGCGGTGCAGGCCAACCTGCTGCGCCTGTCCCCGAGCTTCTTCGAGGAAAACCGCCCGTCCGAGATCGCCAGCCGGATGACCTCGGACACGACGATCATCGAGCAACTGGTCGGCGGGACCATTTCGATCGCGGTGCGCAACCTGGTGATCGGGGTGGGCGGGATCCTCTACCTCTTCACCCTCTCGCCGAAGCTGACCGGGCTGCTGGTACTGGGCATCCCTCTCGTCATCCTGCCGATCATGCTGCTCGGCCGCCGCGTCCGCACCATATCGCGTGCCAGCCAGGACCGGGTGGCCGACGTTGGCGCGATGATCAGCGAAGTGCTGGGCGCGATGAAGATCGTCCAGGCATTCGGGCAGCAGGACCGCGAAGGGCAACGCTTCGCGAACGCGGTCGAAAGCGTGCTGGCGACCGCGAAGCGCCGCATCCTGCTGCGCGCGATCATGACGGCGGCGGTCATCGGCCTGATCTTCTCGGCGATCACTCTCGTGATGTGGCAGGGCGCGCTCGACGTCGCCGCCGGGCGGATGAGCGGCGGGTCGATCGCCGCCTTCGTGCTGACCGGCATCTTCGTCGCCGGCGCGTTCGGCGCGCTGACCGAAGTCTGGGGCGACATCCTGCGCGGGTCGGGCGCGGCGCAGCGCCTGTCCGAATTGCTCGCCGAGACCCCGGGCATCGCCGCCCCCGCCCAGCCCGCGACCCTACCCGAACCGGCGCGCGGCGAGATCGCCTTTGACGGCGTCGAGTTCCGCTACCCCACCCGCCCCGACGTCAGTGCGCTTCACGACTTCTCCCTGCGCGTGTCGCCTGGCGAGACGGTCGCGCTCGTCGGCCCGTCGGGCGCGGGCAAGACGACCGTTTTCCAATTGGTCCAGCGCTTCTACGATCCCGCCGCCGGATCGGTCGCGGTCGACGGTCTGGACGTGCGCTCGGTCGATCCAGCCGCACTGCGGAGCCGGATCGCGGTCGTGCCGCAGGAAACCGTGATCTTCGCCGCGTCGGCCCGCGACAACCTTCGCTACGGCCGCTGGGATGCCGACGACGCCGCACTGTGGGACGCGGCCGAGGCGGCCAACGCGGCCGATTTCCTGCGCGACCTGCCGGACGGGCTCGACACCTTCCTGGGTGAAGGCGGCGCGCGGCTGTCGGGCGGCCAGCGCCAGCGCGTCGCGATCGTCCGCGCGTTGCTACGCGACGCGCCGATCCTGCTGCTGGATGAAGCGACCAGCGCGCTGGATGCGGAGAGCGAGCGACTGGTCCAGTCGGCGCTCGAACGCCTGATGAAAAGCCGGACGACCCTGGTCATCGCCCACCGCCTGGCAACCGTCCGCGCGGCCGACCGGATCATAGTGATGGATGGCGGCCGAATCGTCGAGCAGGGCCCGCACGCCGCGCTGGAGCGTGGCGGCGGCCTGTACCAGCGGCTGGCGGGATTGCAGTTCGGCTAACCAATAGCCCTCTCCCCGCTAGCGGGGAGGGTTGGGAGAGGGGCCCTTCCACAAGCGCCGGTCTCCATGAGACCCCTTCCCCTCTCCCAAACCCTCTCCCCCGAGGGGGGAGAGGGCTTCAATAATTTACGCCGCCAGCGTTTCCGCATCGACCGCGTACAGCACGTCCGCCTTGGCCGTCGCCGCCGCCTTCAGCCCGAACGCCTCGGGCACGATCTGCTCGACATAGAAACGGCACGCCGCCGCCTTCATCTTGAGGAACGGCGTATCGCCCTCGGCCGCGATGCGCCCCTGTTTCTCCATCAGCCAGCCGCACACCGCGACCGACAGCATCGTTAGGAACGGGTAGCTTGCCGCCAGGCGATCGTCCGGGTCGGCTGCCATCAGCGAGCGCACGACCTCCTCGCAATCGTCGATCAGGCGCGCCAGCCCGGCGTCCTGCGCTTGCCCACGCATCTCCGCGACCAGCCGCGCCAATACGCCGCCATTGTCGAGCCCCAGCTTGCGCCCGACCAGATCGGCCGCCTGGATGCCGTTGGTGCCTTCGTAGATCGGGGTGATCCGTGCATCGCGGTAATGCTGGGCGGCGCCTGTTTCCTCGATGAAGCCCATGCCGCCATGGACCTGGATGCCGATCGAGGCGACTTCGCAGCCGATGTCGGTGCCGTGCGCCTTGGCGAGCGGCGTCAGCAGGTCGAGCCGCGCCTTCGCCTCCTGGTCACCCGCACTGGCGCGATCGACCTGCCCGCAGGCGAGATAGACCAAGGCGCGCGCCGCCATCGTCTGGGCCTTCATGCGCAGCAGCATGCGGCGAACGTCGGGGTGCTCGACGATCGCCACCGATCCCGCGCCGGGTGCGGAGGCGCGCGCGGACTGCACGCGGTCGCGGGCATAGGCGATCGCGCGCTGCGTCGCGGCCTCCGCCACCTGCACGCCCTGCAGCCCGACGTTAAGGCGTGCATTGTTCATCATCGTGAACATCGCACGGATGCCGCCGAATTCCGGGCCGATCAGTTCACCGACGCAATCGCCGTTGTCGCCGAAGCTCAGCACGCAGGTCGGCGAGGCGTGCAGGCCCATCTTGTGCTCGATCGACACGACGCGGACGTCGTTGAACGCGCCGGGATTGCCGTCGGCATCCAGCCGGTATTTCGGCACCAGGAACAGGCTCAGTCCCTTGGTCCCCGCCGGTGCATCCGGCGTCCGCGCGAGCACGAGATGGACGATATTGTCCGCCATGTCATGGTCGCCGAACGAGATGAAGATCTTCGTGCCGGTGATGCTGTAGGTCCCGTCGCCGCGCGGCACCGCCCGACTCCGCAACGCCCCCACGTCGCTCCCCGCCTGCGACTCGGTAAGGTTCATCGTGCCGGTCCATTCGCCGGTAGAGAGCTTAGGCAGATAAAGGGCTTGCTGCTCGTTGCTACCATGATGCAGCAGCGCCTCGATCGCGCCGACCGTCAGCGTGGGCGCCAGCGCAAATCCCATGTTGGCCGCGCCGAGCGTCTCCAGCACCGCGGCCGACAGGACGAAGGGCAACCCCTGGCCACCGAACCCTTCGGGCGATCCGATCGTCCCCCAGCCGCTCTCGACATAGGCCTTGTAGGCTTCCGGATAGCCGGCGGGCATTTTCACGCCCTCTTCGGTCCACTTCGGGCCGTCGGTGTCGCCCGCGCGGGCAAGCGGCGCCCATTCGCCGGCCGCGAACGCTCCGGCGCCCTCCAGAACGGCATCGAGGATATCGTCCTCCACGCCAAGATCAGCGATGCCGGCGACGTGTTGCAGCACGAATTTCTGCTCTGCGACGGGCGCGGTGAAGGGCATGGGCAAATCCTCTCGCTTGTGCTGTGCCTCAACCGCCTATAGCCGCGAAAAAGTGAGCGCAACGGGCACGAAAACCTTACCCTACGGCGAGGCCGCGATTGCCGAAGCGGCACGTGTCATTGCGGGTGGCGGATGCGTCGCGGTACCGACCGAGACGGTCTATGGTCTCGCCGCCGACGCGACCGATTCGGATGCGGTGGCGGGAATTTATGCCGCCAAGGGTCGGCCGAGCTTCAATCCGCTGATCGTCCATGTGCCGGATCTGGCGGCGGCGGAAACGCTGGCGGTGTTCGATGACGCCGCGCGGGCGCTGGCGGCGCGGTTCTGGCCGGGACCGTTGACCCTGGTCGTACCGGTGCGGCCGGGGGCTGTTTCTACGCTGGTGACGGCGGGCCTCGACACGGTCGCCATCCGGGTTCCGGCGCACCGCGCGATGCAGGCGCTGCTTCGGACGACCGCCAAGCCCTTGGCGGCGCCGTCCGCCAACGCCAGCAACCGGATCAGCCCGACGCGGGCCGAGCATGTGCTGGCGACGCTCGACGGGCGGATCGCGCTGGTGATCGATGACGGACCGACCAGTGCGGGGTTGGAATCGACGATCGTCGATGCCCGGACGGGTGCGGTGCTGCGGCCGGGGCCGATAACCGTGTCCGATCTGTTCCCCGGCGACGACCGAGGTCCGGTTACGCCGGGGTTCGAGATTGAACCCCGACTTTCCCCGGGGAACGTCCTGGCACCAGGCCAGCTTGCATCGCATTACGCGCCATCAAAGCCGGTGCGTCTGAACGCGACGTCGGTCGAACCAGACGAGTGGCTGATCGGCTTCGGCCCGGTTTCCGGCGACGACACCCTTTCCACATCCGGCGACCTTAAGCAGGCCGCCGCTCGCCTGTTCGACGCCCTCCACCGCGCCGACGCCAGCGCGCGCGCAGGTATAGCCGTCGCCCCGATCCCGACATATGGCTTGGGCGACGCGATAAACGATCGGTTGCGTCGCGCCGCCCACCGCTGATCCGCTTATTGCGGCGCGGTCATCGCATTCTTCTGACCCTGGGTCAGTTCGTCGGCATCGACGTCCGAATCGTCGATCGCATCCGCGCGACGCTCGCCGTCCTTTTCGATCCGCTCGGCGGTCGCTTCGTTGCCGCCCATCGCGCGGACTTCGTCGGCCTTCGCCTCGGCGCGCTCTTCGGCCTGGGTCGCCAGCTTGTCGTCACCGTTGCCACCACAGGCAGCGAGCGACGCGGACATCGCGACAAGCATGGCGGTTGCAGCAAGTTTCCTCATGATATTGATCCCCGTTAGAACAGACCGTTCGGTCGCCGCACAACCGGCAACCGAGCGGTCGGTTCCGCCTCAGGCGTCGGCCGTGACCGCCTTCGACCGGGCAGCGAACGACTTGCGCAGCTTCTGAAGCTTCGGTGGAATGACTGCGAGGCAATAGGGATTGCGCTGGCCTTCCGCGTCCCAATAGTCCTGGTGGTAATCCTCGGCCGGATACCATTCCGCCAGCGGCTCGATGGTCGTCACGATTTTCGCCGGCCAGCTCTCGCCGTTGCGTTCGATTGCGGCTTCGGCTTCGGCGCGTTGCGCATCGTCGTGCGGGAAGATCGCCGAACGATACTGAGTGCCGATGTCGTTGCCCTGACGGTTCAACTGCGTGGGGTCATGTGTCGCGAAGAAAATGTCGAGCAGATCGGCGTAGCTGACCTGGGCGGGATCATAGGTGACGCGGATCGCCTCGGCATGGCCGGTGTCGCCGCCGCACACCTGTTTGTAGGTCGGGTTCGGCACATGCCCGCCGATATAGCCGCTCTCGACGCTCTCGACGCCGATCACGTCCTTGAACACCGCTTCGGTGCACCAGAAGCACCCGCCGGCGAACGTAGCCGTTTCCATTGAACCAATCTCCTTGCTTTGCCCGCCTAGATAGGATTGAGCCGCCACCGGACAACACGAAGGTACGATGATGATCGACGGCAGCGTGATGGTGACGGGCGGGGCGGGCTATATCGGCAGCCATGCGGTGCTGGCGCTACTCGATGCGGGGTACCAGGTCGTGGTGATCGACAATCTCGTCACCGGGTTCGACTGGGCGGTCGATCCCCGCGCGACCTTCGTGAAAATCGCGGTCGAGGATGCGGGCGTCGCCGACGTCATCGCCCGGCATGACGTCCGGGCGATCCTGCACTTCGCCGGGTCGGTGGTGGTGCCGGAGTCGGTTGAAAATCCGCTCAAATATTATCGCAACAACACCGCTGCCTCGCGCGCGCTGATCGAGACCGCGGTCACGGGGGGCGTGAAGCATTTCATCTTCTCCTCAACCGCCGCGACGTACGGCATCCCCGAGAAGGTGCCGGTCGCGGAGGGCGACCCGCAACGCCCGATCAATCCGTACGGCATGTCGAAGCTGATGACGGAGGCGATGTTGCGCGACGTCGCCGCGGCGCACCCGATGAACTTTGCGGCGCTGCGCTATTTCAACGTCGCGGGCGCCGACCCGCAAGGGCGATCGGGTCAGTCGACCGCGGGTGCCACGCACCTGATCAAGGTCGCGGTCGAGGCTGCCATCGGCAAACGCACCCACGTCGGCGTCTATGGCACCGACTTTGCGACCCCGGATGGGACCGGCGTGCGCGATTACATTCACGTCACCGATCTGGCCGCGGCGCACGTCCACGCGCTGGAACTGCTGATCGCCAACCCGACCGAGAGCCACTTCCTCAACGCCGGCTATGGCAAGGGCTTCTCGGTCCTCGAAGTGCTCGATGCGGTCGACCGGGTGACCAACATGACGATCGACCGGCGGATGGAGGGTCGCCGCGCGGGTGACCCCGATGCGCTGATCGCCGACAATTCCGCCATCCTCGCCACGCTGCCCTGGCGGCCGCAGCACGCCGACCTCGACGGGATCGTCAAGGATGCGCTGGCGTGGGAGCGGGCACTGGCGGAACGCGGCGCCTGAGTCGCGCACCGAGCAGCCACCACATCGCCGCCCACAAGGTCCCGAAACTCCACCCGGCCAGCACGTCGCTCGGCCAATGGACACCCAGGTACACGCGGCTGAACCCGATCGCGCCGACCAGCAGGATGGCACCGGCCAGCAGCACGTTGCGCGTCGCCGCGCCCTTGGTCACCTGGCTGCCGATCGCGGCGATGGTCAGATACACGATGGCGCTGTTGGCGGCGTGACCGCTCGGGAAACTGTTTCCGGTGACCTGGACCAGGTGATCGACGATCTCGGGCCGCGGGCGCCCGACGTGCAACTTCATCTGCGTCACCGCCCATGACCCGCTAATGGTCGCCGCCGCGGTCAGGGCTGCCGTCAGCCACAATCGGCGCGACGCGAGCAGCGCAACCGTACCGATGACGACCAATGTCAGCACGGTCGCCCCGCCGGTCGCCGTGATGTCGACCATCGCGTCGTGGAACCAGCCTGGCCCGACCGGCTGTCCCGTGTCCCCTGGCACTCGCAGCGCCAGGGTGATTCTCGGATCGAACGCGAACCCGCCACGACTGTCGATGATCGCGCCGACGATCAGCAGCAAGGCGATCGCTACCGCCCCGCACACCGCTGCCCAGAGCAACACGGGCGGGCGTTTGACGCCGCGGGCGATCGATTCTTCGGGCGATAGGGTCGGGGTCAGGTCTTCAGTCTTCACCCTGACGGTCTAGGCTGCTGCGCCCTGGCCCGGCAATCCGTGATCGGCGGCAAAGGCCAGATACATGCCCAGCCAGTCTATCGCCTGTCCGTTCTTGCGCGGTGCAGGCGGGCCGTGGCCGCCGCGGTCGAAGATATGGAGTTCGGTCGGGATCTTCGCGGCCACCAGACCCGCGTACATCAACAGGCTGTTGGCGGCCGGTACCGTCCTGTCATCGGTATTGGTGGTGACGAAGCACGGCGCCGCATCGGCAGGAATGTCGAGCTGCGCCGAATAGCGGCGCTGCGACTCGGCATCGCTCGAGCGGGCACCGAGCAATTCGCGACGCGACGACGCATGGACACCGTCGTCGAGCATCGTCACGACCGGATAGAACAGCCCTGCGACCATCGGCCGTGGCGACAGGGTATCGGCAGCATCGACCGGGTCGTAGGTCTTGAGCGCGAACCTGGTCGCGATCCGCGCGGCGAGATGCCCACCCGCGGAAAAGCCCATCACGCCGATCTTGGTCGGATCGATCGCCCAGCGCTTGCCCGCACCCGCCCGGATCAGCCGGATCGCGCGCTGGGCATCCTGAAGCGGCGCGTCAGGGCCCGCCGCCCAGCCATCGTGCGGCAGTCGATAGAGGAGTTCGAAGACCGTATAGCCGCGCTTGGCGAGGTCGATCGCCATACCGCTTGATTCGCGGCGGGTCGCGACGCGGGTGTAACCGCCGCCCGGAATTATCAACAACGCGGCGCCATTGGGCTTGGCGGGGCGTGCGATGACGACGACGGGGTCGCCGACGCTGGTCCAGGCAAGGTCGCCCGGCGTCTTAGACCGCTGGATCACCACGTCCTTTACGCCGGCGGCCGGCTCCCCGGGCGGGCGGCCCGGCCACAGGGTGATCCGCTCCGATGCCGCAGGGATCTGGGCAAGCGCAGGGCCGGCGACCAGTGTCGCAGCACCGGCGCCGAGCAGGGTACGGCGATCAATTGCCATCGGGACGGACTCCACTGGTGCGCGCGCTGGCTGCGAGCGCCAAGGTTTCGGGCGCCGGAGGGCGGGCGGGGTCGAAATGCGTGAGGTCGCCCTGAAGGTGCGCGGCGAGCGGCAGCCCCGCTTCGGCCATGCCTTGGGCTACCGCACGCGCCAGCAGCCAGGCGCCGTAGTTGTTGTGGTGCGTCGCGTCCTTGCCGCCGTCGTTGAAGGCCAGCGGAGCGCGCTCTTTCCCCAGCGCTTCGTAGATTCGCATGCTGGCGGCGTTGAGGTCGATGACGGGCACCTTCTCCTCCGCGCCGACCGCCTTCACCGCCGCGGCATAGTCGGAGAGCGTCGAGCGGATGTGGCCGTCCGCGGTCCAGTTGCGCCGCTCCGGCGAGGTGATCAGGATCACGCTCGCCCCGCGACGGCGAAATTCATCGATGAAGACGCGTAACCAGCTGCGATAGGTCGTGTCGGCGGCGGCATAGGTCTGTGGCCAGTTGGCCTTCTGGTCGTTGTGGCCGAACTGAATCATCGCGGTGTCGCCCGGCTTCACGCTCTCGAGCACTTTGGCCAAGCGTTTGGCCATGACGAACGACTTCATCGATTCACCCGATTCCGCGTGATTGGCGACCGCGATGTCGGGCTTGAAAAACGCCGTCAGCATCTGCCCCCAGCTTGCGGCGGGTTCGAATTGCTGGTCGGTCACCGTCGAATCGCCGAGCAGGAACAGCGTCGGCACTTGCGCCGGCTCGATTCTCACCGCGGTCACGCCGGGCTTCGGGCCGGCAAATTCCAGCGTCAGCCGGTCGTCCCAGGTGAAGCTGCCCTTCTCGCGTGGCTTCAGATCGACCATCGTCGCGCCGGGCGCATTGGCCTCGGGCGGGGTAATGGCGGCATTGCGCACGTTGACGATGAAGCTACGCTCGACCCGCTTGCCCGCAGGCACCTTGACCGCATCCAGCATCAGGCGGCGCGCCTCTGCCTTCACCGTCGTGTCGGTCGCCTGCTTGGGCAGGCCGAGCGTTACCGTCACGCGGTAGTTGCCGGGTTGTACCTTGACGGAGAAGAGCCCAGGCGCCTCGAACCCGGCATCGCCGTCATAGGGTTTCGCCGCATCGAGCGCGAAGCTGCGGACCTGCGCCGCGGCAGGCGTGGCGAGGCTGAGAACCGCGGCAGCCATCAGCAGGGCCCTCATTCACCCTCCCCGGGGCGGCGCGCCCGCCGCGGCGGAAAGGCGCGGGCGTCGAGGGCGGCGGGGACCAGGTCGAGCATCTGAATGGCGGTCAGCCCGAACTGCGACGCGGCGTTGGTCGAGATGCCCGGCCATTCGGTAACGCCGCCCACCGTGCGCCGCGGATCGCTCGGCTCGACCATCAGCCCGGCGTCGGCGCCGTAGAACTCCTCGACGGCACGGTTGGCAAGCGTCGCATCATTCTCCATCTTGGCGACATAGGCGGTCAGACGTGCATGGCTCGCGCGCAGATTGCGGTTGATCCAACGGCTCTTGAACCGCGCTTCGAATTCGACCTTCGGCGCATTGTACCAACGGCAATAGTCGAGCCACGCCGTCTTGTACCGCGGCACGTCGAGGAGCGCGATCAGCTCGGCACTGATCTCTGGCGCGCCGAAGGCGGCGTTGAGGTGACTGATGCGGATGCCCTTGTCCTGCCCCATAAAGCGGCCGGAGGCGAGGTCGAACCAGGCGCTCCCTTCCAGCCAGCCGTTCGGCAGGCGGCCGATGCTGTCCATCCCCGCAACGATCCGGTCGCGCCAGCGCGTGTCGCCGGTCCGCTCCCACTCGGTCAGCCAGGCGGCGGCGATCGTGCACCACGTCGTGCCGAAGGTCATGTCGATCATGCCGGCAGGCGGGCGCACGTTCGCAGACGGCGTCTTGCGCCCGATCTCGACCCCGGCGAGCGACCGGTCGGACGTCACCAGCGCGCGCATCAAATCGCCGACCCGCTCGTCGCCGCCGGTCAGGTAGAAGAAGATGCGGCGATAGGCGGCGTTGCTGACGCGCGTCTGCTTCGAACTGTCGGAGAAATGCTGGACGCCGTGCCGCGTGCCCAATCCGGCGAAACGCCCCAGGTGATAGACGTCGACCTCGCCTGTATGCCGCGTCATCGCTTCGGCAAAGCGGAACGCGCGGGGCTCGCCCGTGCGCAGGACGTGATACCATAGCCACAGATCGGGCGAGAGTTCGCTGTTCGCCCAGGCGAACCCGCCGATGTCGTAGCGCCACTGATGCCGGTCGCTGTCGTAGGTGTGCATCACGTCGCCGTGATCCCAGAACCCGTACCACGACCGCTGATCGACCTCGCGATCGTAGAAGTCGAGCATGTTGGCGAGCTGGTTTTCGAGCGCGGTGCGGTTGGGGCTGGTGCGATCGGGCAGGTTCCAGTCGCCGAAGATGCCGGCGCGGTGGAGGTGTTCGGGCGCGGCCATCAGCTGCGGCGGGGTGGCGACAGCCTTTGCCATCGCCTCGAACCGCGGCGTCTCGGGCGTCGCCGGCAGTGCCCAAAGCGTCAGTTCGCTGGTGCGCGCAATGCCCGTCGGCGTGTCCCAACCGGGTTCGTAATCCTCGTAGGTGATGTCGAGCCCGCGGATCTGGCTCTTGTAATCGTCCATCCCCGCCGTGCCGTGATAGGGCCGCAGGTCCATCGCCGGCGCGCGCGGCGACCACAGCCAGGCGGTGAGGCGCGCGGTGTCGCCGGTCGCGCCGTCGATGTCGATCGCACTGGGGTGGCGTTCCCAGAAATAGCGAACCCCGATCGCCGCACCGCCCGTAGGTGAGCCGACATAGGCAAGGCCCGGGGCTCGACGGCCTTCGTCGCTGTCGACCCACGCATGACCGGGTGCGGTGCGCTTCGTCAGCGTAAAGCCGTTCGCATTCGCCTGTTCGAGCCGGAAGTCGCCCCAGGCGGGGATCAGGTCCAGGCTGCCGCGCACGCTTGCCGCCATCTGGTCGAGCGGCGGCACTGCCTTGCCTGCAATCTGCGCGGTGCGGAACGCGGCGCCGGGGTCGCGGCGCAGGCCGGTCAGCGGCCGCACCGCTTCGACGAAGGTCTGGCGGTCGTGCGCGATACGCACATGGCGGTCGTGCAGCGCGCCGCGCATCGGCACCTCGGCACTGAGGCCGAGCGAGGCGAGGAAATCCTTTGCCGGATCGCCGTCATAGATGAAGCTGTGGACGATCCTGAGCGACGGCGTGCCGGCGTACGCGTAGAAGCGGACGGTGAAGGGCAGCCAGTCGCGCGTGCCGAGCCGATGCTTGCCCTCGACACGGATGACGGCGCGGACGGGGCCGGTCTGCTCGACGGTGACAGTGGCGATCGTGCCTTCGAACTGTGTGATGCTGCCGCCCTCGGGATCGCTGCGGACGCTGCCGACCAGCCGCACCGGGCCGACGAGCTGGCGGCTCGCTTGCCATGCACCACGAATGACGACGCTGCCGGTCCGGGGAAATTCCCAGCGCAGGTCGCCGCTCGACACGATTATCGCGTCGGTGGTCTCGCGCACCGTCACCGGATCGGTCGGTGCGCGGGGCTTGCCCTGGACGACGGTCACGCCGGCAGGCGCAGTATCGGCGGGAAGCGCGTGTGCGCTCCACTTCACCGAACCGTCGGGCCAGGTCGCGACGGTCCAGCTCTGGCCGCCCACGCGCGCGCCATCGGCGGTCGCGAGCGCCAACGCGGTGCGCTTGCTCACTACGCCGCGCGGCCAGGCGACGCCGAAAGTCTGGCCGAAATGTACCGCAGGCGCGGTACCGTCGATCCAGCGGATCGGCGCGGGCATGAATCCCGCGCCTCGCTCGGCGGCGGCCGCCTTGGTCGACAGAGCGGCACCAGCGCCCGTCAGCGCCGTCGTGCGGATAGCCTCGCGGCGGGTATACATGCCTCTCCGTCCCACATTGTCGAACCGTATCTTACGATCTGGTCCGACTTGTCGGGGGAGAAGTCAAGTACATGCCCTGCCGCTCGACCCATATTCGAGTGACGGCAGGGCGTTGACGGAAACTCGGCCTAGCGCAGCCCCAGCGCTCGCAGGACGTCGGCCCAGCTGACATATTTGAAATTCTGCGTGTCCGGCGCATTGTCGCCGTCCTGCGCCACGAACAGGCCGCGCGGATATTTCGGGCCGAAATCGCCGAGCATAAGCTCGATCCCGTCGGTATCGCTGGTCCCGTCGATCGGCCCGCCGCCGATGCGGAAGCGGCCGGCATAGGCGACGTCGGGCAGGCGGTAGAGCGTATAGGCATTGTCGCCCTGGCTCGACACGACAAGGTATCCGCCGTCGCGGCCCTTGGGCGCGAGTGCCAGCCCTTCGGCGTCGTCGAACAGGATTTGGCGATCGACCTTGGCGATCGGCGTCGCAGTGGTCGGCGCGGCGGGATCGGCGTCGAAGCGCCACAGCCCGACGTCTTCTTCGGCAACGTAGAGCTTGCCCGTGCGGTCGTCGACGACGCAGCCTTCGGACTGGGTGCCGAGCTTCAGCTCCCGGACCTTCGTCACCCCCGGCGTTGCGCCCGACAGATCGATCGCAACCTGATCGATCCGGCCGTCCTTCAGCACGACGAAGCCGAACAGCGCGGCGTCCTTCGCGCGGCGCCACAAGCACATGCCATAGGCCTCACCGCTGCCGACCGCAAAGCGGCCGGTGGGCACCAGCCGGCGCGCCGCGGTGTCGAGGGCGAACATCGATACATGGGCCTGGTTCACGTCCGCCCGGTCGCTCGCCGCGACGACGACGCCCTTGGCCCCCATGTCGCGCAGGTCGACGTTGTTCAGCCGCGCCGCCGGCGTGAACGATACCCGCTTGCCATTCAGATCGTAGACGTGGATCCCCGCCTTCTTGTCGGTTCCGATCACCAGACTGGCGCCCGGGTTACGCGGGTTTCGCCAGATCGCGGGATCGTCGGCGGCATCGTGGGCAGTATCGACCGGATCGGTTTCCGCCGCGGCGGCGACCTGCGGTGCCTGCTGGGGTGGCGGCGCGACCGGGGTCGTCGCGCAACCGCCCAGCAGCAGGGCTAGGACGGCCGCCCTCACAGCTTCACCCGCACGCCACCGAACAGCGTGTAACCGAACTTTTCATATTCATAGACGCGCTGACGCTGACCGAAGTAGCGAACGCCCGCCGAGTTCGTCAGGTTCTTGCCTTCGAAGAACAGATTGATGCCCTTCATCAGCTGCAGGCTGGCGGTCGCATCGAGCTGGCCGCGGCCTTCCCAATAGAGGTCGAGCGCAGCGTTGTCGGCGTTGATCTCGTCGAGATAATCCGACCGCTTGGTATAAGCGACGCGGACGTTGACCGGGCCGCGTTCGTAGAACAGCGACGCGTTCCACATATGCTTCGACTGGCCCTGCAACGCGAAGTCGCGCCGGCCGCCATAGCTGGTGTCGAACCGCGCATCGCCCTGCGTATAGGTGTAGTTCGCGAACACGCCGAACCCGCCCAGCGCACCCGGCAGGAAACTCAGCTGCTGCTGCCAGTTGAGCTCGACACCATAGAGCTTGCCGTCGGGCGCGTTGACCGGCCGGCTGAGGATCGCGGCGGCGCCCTGGTACACGCCCGTGCTCGTCACGGTGTAGCGATAGTCGAACAGGTCCTTGTAGAAGCCGTTGATCGCAATCAGGCCGAGCGGGCGGATGTAATATTCAAGCCCCGCGTCGATATTGTTCGACAGCGTCGGCCGCAGATCGGGGTTGCCGAATTCGACGCGAACCGTGTTGCCTTCGGTCGTTTCGAGTATGCGCGGCGCGATCTGCGGAAAGTTCGGGCGATTGATCGCGCGGCTGAGCGCGAAGCGTGCGATGACGTTCGGCGTGAAGGCCTGGCGAACGGTGACGTTCGGGAAGAAGCGGGTGTAGCCCGACTTGCCGAGCGCGGTCGTAATCGCGCCGGTGCGCGACACGCTGGGCGCCTGCGCGCGGAAGTCGGTCGTCTCGACGCGCAGACCGGCGATCAGCGTCGTGCCGCCGAATTCGCCCTTGCCCATGCCGAAGACGCCGAGGATCTTCTCGTTGGCGGTATAGTCCGCGGTCAGCGACTGCGGCAGGCGGCGTTCGGACGCAGCCTTTGTCGCGTCGAAATAGGCATCGGCCAGGCCGCCGTTGATGCGGTTGCCGAGGTTGTAATCGAAATTGCGCGAGCCTTCGTCGGTCAGGAAGCTGGCGAGCGTCTGCGTCGGGCCCGCAGTCGTGCGGCGATCGCGGAATCGCTCCTCGTCGGCGGCGATGTTGCGTTCGCGATACTTGCCGCCGCTGGTGAAGGTTATCGTTTTCCCATCGAGTGTCACCGGCAGGTCGATGCGCAGCGCCGCGGTCAATTCGTCATTCTTGGTCGTGTTCGACCGATAGGTATTTTCGCGGAAGGCATAGGTGCCCGTCTGGAGGTGCTGGCCGCCGGTAAACAGCGAATAGACCGGAAGATCGGCGCTGGTCCCGAAGTCGTAGCTGAGCGTCGGACGCAGCGACGAGCGGAACAGCAATTCGTCGCGGCGCGGATAGGTCTGCGACGATTCGCTATACGCGCCGTCCAGGCGGACGGTGCCGTCGCCCAGCCTCTGCTCGATCCCGCTGGTGATCGACCAGATCTCGTTCACCTGGATGCGGTGGCGGATCTGCTTTTCGATGCGGGTGTTGATGTAGGTCGCCGCGGTGTCGGTCGACCCGGCCTGCAGCGTTCCCTCGCTCCACAGAATGCCGATGCGGTCGCGGAATTCATTGTCCTTGAACCGGGCATAGGTGCCGCGCACCCACAGCTGGGTGCGGTCGCTGGGATGCCATTCGAACGCGCCCGAGCCGGCGACGCGGGTGCGACGCGTGCGGTAATCCTTGAACAGGGTCTCCGTAACGCGCAGCCCTGCCGGCGTCTGCGACCAGGTGTTTTCGACGTTGTCCGGCTGGCGATCGGTCTTCGAAAAGCTGCCCGACAGCAGAATCCCGAACTGCCGATCAGCGCCGAAGCGCTCGCTGACCGAGGCCGAGGCGCGATAATCGTTGCCCTTGCCGAACTGGTTGTAGCTCATGCCCGCCATGCCGGTCAGCGCGAAGCCCTTGCGGTCGAACGGCGAGCGCGTGGAGATGTTGACAGCGCCGGCGATCGAATCGGCGTCCTGATACGGCAGCAGCGACTTGGTGACTTCGATGTTGCCGACGATGTCGGACGGCAAGGTGTCGAGATCGACCGCGCGGGTGGTCGGGTCGACCGAGGGGACCTGGACGCCGTCGACCGACACCGCCGACCATTCCGACGGCGCGCCGCGGACGTTGATGTATCGGCCTTCGCCCTGGTCACGCTCGATGCTGACGCCCGCGACACGCTGCAATGCTTCGGCGATGTTGGGATCGGGGAATCGGCCGATGGCGTCCGACGACAGGATGGTGACCGTGTTGTCGGCCTGGCGCATCTGGTTGAGCGCGCGCGCGGTGTTATCGAGCAGCGACTGGCCCGTCACGACGATGTCGCCCGCCCCGCCGGCAGCCGGCAGCGTGATGATCGCAGGCCGGCCGCGATCGGCGGCGGTGACGGTGTAGGGCACGACGTCGCGACCGAGATAGTCGATGCGCAGGCTGACATCGCCCTCGGCGCTCGGCACCGCGACGGTGAACTCGCCCTGCAGGTTCGTCGTCGCCTCGACCCCTGTCGCCTCAACGACGATCCGCGCGCCCGGCAGCGCGACGCCGGTTGCATCATAGACCCGCCCCGACACCGTCGGCCCGGCGACCGGCGTGGTCGCGCTCGGCGTGCCGGGATCGTTCGGCCGCGCGATCGCGCTGCTGGCAGCGACGGCGAGTGCGAGAATCGAGACGCCCGCGAATGCGCGAGCGCCGGTGAGGACTATGGTCATGATGCTCCCCCCGAGCGAATGGATGTCGCGCGGCGCCCGATGACGCCATGCGTTGCGCGGCCCTTGGCGGGGGAATGTTACGCTAGCGTGCGGATTTGGTTACGGCTGCGTGACGGTTTGGGGACACCGGGTGTCACAATCCGCTGCGATCCATTCCATTGCCCTGCCGCCGTTGGCCCTGAGCCTGTCGAAAGGCCGAACTCCGATACACCCGCCACGTCCTCGTGGCTCGAAGAACGGTGCTTCGACAAGCTCGGCACGAGCGGGTGAGAGGGGGCATCGGCCCGTCGCTCATTTGACCGGCCGCTTCTCCAGCTTCCGCGCGAGCGTACGGCGGTGCATGCCCAGGCGTCGTGCGGTTTCGGAGATGTTGAACCCCGTTTCCGCCAACGTCTGGTTGATCATCTCCCACTCATGGGTCTTGATCGACGACGGACGGGCCGTGATGTCCACGTCGGGATCGCCTGCCGCCTTGCTGAACGCAGCTTCGATGTCGTCGGTGTTCGACGGCTTTACGAGATACTGGCACGCGCCCAGCTTGATCGCCTCGACCGCGGTGGCGATGCTGGCATAGCCGGTCAGCACGACGATCAGCATCGCCGGGTCGAGCGCATGGAGCCGCGCGACGCAGGGCAGGCCGGACCCGGTGCCGAGCTTCAGGTCGACGACGGCATGATCGGGCACCTCCTCGACGAGGAGGGCGTCGAGGGCGGTCGCGTCGGCGGCGATCCGCACGCGGTAGCCGCGGCGCTCGAACGAGCGGCCGAGCGTGCGGGCGAAGGTCGCATCGTCTTCCACGATGACCAGGCTGGGGGTGTCGATCGTCATGCTCCGTTCCCTGCGACCGGCAGGATCAGCCGGACCTCGGCGCCGCCATCGTCGCGGTTACGCGCTTCCAGGCGACCACCCAGCCGACGCGCGAGATTGGTGGCGAGGAACAGGCCCAGGCCGTGTCCCTCGCCCTTGGTCGAGCGATAGAGCTTGCCGACGCCGGCCAGCCCCTCCGCCGTGAAGCCGGGGCCATTGTCAGCGACCGTGACCACCACCTGCCCGCCCTCGACCCGCGCAAAACAGTCGATGCCCCAAGGCGACACTTCGGCGGCATTGTCGAGCAGGTTCCAGATCGCCTGACGCAGGGCCGGATCGACCGCCAGGGTGACGTCGTCCAGACCATGCGGTTCATAAGCCAGGCACACGTCGGGATGCAGCCGCTCCCAGGTCTGAACACAGTCGCTCAGGAACGTCGCAGCACTGGCCCGTTCCATGGCCTCGCCGCGCGGCTGACCGGCGGATTGCAGGATATCGCTGACGATCGCCTTGCAGCGCCCGACTTCGCCCTGCATCTCCGCGACATCGGCGGCCAGGCTCGGGTCGCCGGCGATCGCCGGCATGCGGCGCCAGTCGGCAAGGATCACCGACAGCGTGCCGAGCGGGGTGCCGAGTTCGTGCGCGGCGCCGCTGGCGAACAGACCCATGCGGACGATCCCATCCTGTTCGGCGGCATGCTGGCGGAGGTCGGCGACGTGCGCGTCGCGGGCGCGCAGGTTGCGGCTGATGCGGGCGATGAACATCACTAGCAGCCCCGCGACCATCACGAAGGCGATCCACCGCCCGATCGCGAACAGATCGGCGCTGTCGGCGATCAGGCCGCTCGGCAGCGTCAGCGGCAGCGCGCGGATGGTGAGCAGAGCGTAGCTCGCGCCCGTCGCCGCGACCAGCACGACCGCGGCGGGCGGCGGCAGCAGGATCGCGCCGAGCACGACCTGCAGCAGATAGAGCGAAATGAAGGGATTGCCCGCGCCTCCGCTGAAATAGAGCTGAAGCGTCAGTGCCGCCATGTCGAGCAGCAGCGCGAGCATGATCTCGATCGTCCTCACGCGGTGTCGCGGCGCGGCGAGCGTCGTTGCCAGATTGACGAGACCCAGCCCCAGCGCGACGCCCAGCATCTGCACTGTCGGCAACGGTACGCCGAGCCCGAAATGAACGAGCAGGATCGTCGCCGTCTGCCCCGCCACCGCGATCCAGCGCAGCTGGACGAGCTGGCGCATGTTCTCGGCCGCGGCGCTATCGTCCGGCGCATCGCCGCGGCGGCGGGTGAGGGCCAGGAGCGGTGGCTCGGTCATGCGCGCCGCTCACCGCGCCAGAACAGCCAGGTGCCGAATGCGGCGAGACCGGCAAGCGCAAACCAGGTCAGCGCATAGACCAGATGCGTGTTGCGGAACGAGACGACGGTCAGCCCGCCGGCGGGATAGCCGCCGGGATTGGGCGTCGCGTCGGCATCGACGAAGTGGGACGCGACCCGCCCCAGCCCCTTCGCCGCGGCGATGGCGGCGACGTCACGCGAATACCAGCGATCGGCCGCAGGGTCGTTGCTGCGCAGGAAGCCGCCGCCGGGTTCGCTCAGCCGGACGAGGCCGGTGATCGTCGCCGGCCCGGCGACCTGCCCGGCAGCACGGCTCCATGGATCGCGGCGATCCTCAGGCACGAAACCGCGGTTGATGAGAACCGTGCCATCGGCTGTCCGCAGCGGCGTCAGCACCCAAAAGCCCGCCCCACGCGCCGTCAGCGCCTGCACGAACGTCTCGCGATCATGGTCAAATACGCCGGTCACCCGGACGCGGGCGTACTCCAGATCCTTCGGATCGCCACCACCCCACGGAAAAGCGGTCGGCGCGGCGTGGATGCGTGCATCGACACGGGCGATCAGATCGAGCTTCCACGCCCGCCGCTCCAGCTGCCACACGCCCAGCCCGACCAGCGCCGCCGTCACCAGCGCCGCGATCAGCGCGAGATACGGGCGGCGGCGCGTCGTCAGGGGGTTCCGTCCATCGCCGACATCGGCATCATGTTGGTGTTGAGGTGGTACATGATCCACAACGATCCCGCGATCACGATCAGCACGATGACCGCGGCAAAGGCGTAGGACATCAGCGTCCAGCCGCCTTCCGACGTCGTGTTGACGTGGAGGAAATAGATGGTGTGGACCAGGATCTGCGCCACGGCGGCGGCAACGACGACGGCGACCGTCCAGTTGGTGCTGAGCGCGCCGGTCATCACCGCCCAGAACGGGATGGCGGTCAGGACGACGGACAGCGCAAATCCGGTCAGGTAGCCGCGGCGCGAGACGTGCAGATGTTCGTCCTCGTGCGTCGGCACGTCGTGGCCGGCGCCGTGGCCATAGCCGGTTTCCGCCGGGCGGGTGGTATCGGTCATCGCAGGCTTCCCAGCAGGTAGACGAAGGTGAACACGCCGATCCAGACGACGTCGAGGAAGTGCCAGAACATGCTGAGGCACATGACCCGGCGCCGGTTGTCGGCAGTGAGGCCGCGCTGCTTCAGCTGGATCAGCATCACGCCGACCCAGATGATGCCGACGGTCACGTGCAGACCGTGCGTGGCGACCAGCGTGAAGAAGGCGGACAGGAACGCGCTGGTCTGCGGCGTCGCGCCTTCGTGGACGAGCTTCGAGAATTCGTAGAGCTCGACACCGACGAAGGCCGCGCCCAGCAGGCCGGTCAGTGCCAGCCAGCCGCGCGTGCCGCCGAGCCTGCCTTCCTGCATCGCGATCATCGCGAAGCCATAGGTGATCGACGACGTCAGCAGGATCGCGGTGTTGAGCGCGACCAACGGCAGTTCGAACAGCTCGCGCGGCCCCGGCCCACCGGCATAGCTGGTGCCGACGACGCCGTACGTCGCGAACAGCGTCGCGAAGATGAGCGCGTCGCTCATCAGGTAGATCCAGAACCCCAGCATCGTGCTGCCGCCGGGGCCGGTGTGGGCGTGGGTATGGCCGTGGCCTTCGCTCTCGTCGAGGTAGAAGACGGGCGCGTCGTCGTCCTTCGTCATCGCCGTGCTCATGCCGCGGCTCCCTTCGCCAGCAGGACGGTGCGGGCGTCCTCGACCTGCGCCACCTCCTCTGCCGGAATGTGATAATCCCGGTCGTAGTTGAACGTGTGACCGATCGCGACGACGATCATGCCGACGAACGACAGGATCGCCAGCCACCACATGTACCAGACCATCGCGAAGCCGAGCGCCAGCGCGAGCGCCGACAGGATCACGCCCGCGCCGGTGTTCCTGGGCATGTGGATCGGGGTGAAGCCCGTCTCCGGCCGCGCGGCGTGGCGCGCCTTCATATCGTACCAGGCGTCGAGGTCGTGGACGACAGGCGTCTTGGCGAAATTATAGGCCGGCGGCGGCGAGCTGGTCGCCCATTCGAGCGTGCGGCCGTCCCAAGGATCGCCGGTCGTGTCGCGCAACTGGTCGCGCCGCAGGATGCTGACCGCGATCTGGATGATGAACGCCAGGATGCCGATACCGATGATGAAGGCACCGATCGCCGCGATCACGAACCACGGCTGCAGCGACGGGTCGCTGATGTGGTTCAGGCGCCGCGTCGTGCCCATCAGGCCGACGATGTAGATCGGCGTCCACGCGATCCAGTAGCCGATGACCCAGCCCCAGAAGGCGATCTTGCCCCAGAACGGGTCGAGCCGGAAACCGAACGCCTTGGGGAACCAGTAGGTCATGCCGGCGAACAGCCCGAATACCACGCCGCCGATGATGACGTTGTGGAAGTGCGCGACCAGGAACAGCGAATTGTGCAGCACGAAGTCCGCCGGCGGCACCGCCAGCAGCACGCCCGTCATGCCGCCGACCGTGAAGGTCAGCAGGAACGCGACCGTCCACATCATCGGCAGTTCGTAGCGGATGTCGCCGCGGTACATGGTGAACAGCCAGTTGAAGATCTTGGCGCCCGTCGGGATCGAAATGACCATCGTCGCGATGCCGAAGAAGCTGTTGACGCTCGCCCCCGACCCCATGGTGAAGAAGTGGTGCAGCCAGACGAGAAACGACAGGATGGTGATGACGACGGTCGCGTAGACCATCGACGAATAACCGAACAGGCGCTTGCCCGAAAAGGTCGAGGTGATCTCCGAGAAGATGCCGAACACCGGCAGGACCAGCACGTACACTTCCGGGTGACCCCAGATCCACACCAGATTCCAGTACATCATGGCGTTGCCGCCAAGATCGTTGGTGAAGAAGTTAGTGCCGATGTAGCGGTCGAGCATCAGCATCGCGAACGCCGCAGTCAGGATCGGGAAGATCGCCACCGCCAGCACGTTGCTGCACAACGCGGTCCAGCAGAACACCGGCATCTTCATCATCGTCATGCCCGGCGCGCGCATCTTGATGATCGTCGTCACCATGTTGATCGCGCTGAGCGTCGTGCCGACGCCCGCTATCTGTAGCGCCCAAAGATAATAGTCCGGCCCGACGTCCGGAGAATTCTGCAGATTCGCGACCGGGACATAGTTCAGCCACCCCGCCCGGCTGAATTCGCCGATGAACAGCGACGCCATGACCAGCAGCGCGCCCGCCACCGTCAGCCAGAAGCTGAGGTTGTTGAGGTAGGGGAACGCCACGTCGCGCGCGCCGATCTGCAGCGGCATGACATAGTTGATCAGGCCGACGACCAGCGGGATCGCCACGAAGAAGATCATGATCGTCCCGTGTGCGGTGAAGATCTGATCATAATGGTGCGGGGGCAGATACCCCTCGTTCCCGCCGAACGCGATCGCCTGTTGCGTGCGCATCATGATCGCATCGGCAAAGCCGCGCAGCAGCATGATGATGCCCAGGATCATGTACATGATCCCGATCTTCTTGTGGTCGACGGTCGTGAACCATTCGCGCCACAGCCAGCCCCACAGCCGGTATTTGGTGACGACGAACAGCAGCCCGAGCCCGCCGAGCACGACGCCGGCGAAGGTGACGAGCAGGATCGGCTCGTGCAGCGGGAAGGATTCGAAGCCAAGGCGCCCGAAGATGATCTTGGACAGGGGTTCGTTGAACATGGGTTGATCCTAAGCCGCTTCGGCGCGCGGGGCGCCGGTACGCAGGTCGAGGCGGGACATATCGCGGTTGTTCGGGTTGTCCGGGTCGGCATTGCCCGGCGGGTTCCGGCGCTCGTCACCGCGCTTGGGCGAAACCTTCTTCTCGTCTCCACCCTTGAAGATCGCGCCTTCGGGCTTTTCGCCGGCGGGCGGCTGGCTGCCGTGCATCGACGGCATCGCGGCCCCATCCTTGTCGTGGCGCATCATGTCGCTCATGCACGGCGTGCCGGGACGCACGCAGCGCTGATAGACACGGTCGAACAAGCCCGGCTGGACCCGCGCGAAATACATCGGCGGCACCTTGTCGGTCGGTTTCTCGATCTCGAGGTAGGTCGGCGTGTCGAGCGTCATCGGCGCGCCCTTCACCCGGCCGACCCAGGCGTCGAATGCGCGGGCGTTCACGCCGTACAGGGTGAAGCGCATGTCGGAAAAGCCGGCGCCCGAATAATTGGCCGACATCCCCTCGAACTTGCCCGGCTTGTTCAGTACCGCATGCAGCGTGCTGCGCATGCCGGGCATGGTGTAGATCATGCCCGCCAGCGTCGGCGCGTAGAAGGTGTTCATCATGTTCGACGACGTCAGGTGGAAGCGCACCGGCCGGTCGACCGGAAGGGCCAGTTCGTTGACCGTCGCAATCCCCTGTTCGGGGTAGATGAACAGCCATTTCCAGTCGAGCGAGACGACCTGGATGTCGAGCGGCTTCACCGTCGGATCGACCGCCTTCGTCGCCGAAATGCGGTTCACCGGCCGGAACGGATCGAGCAGGTGCGTGCTCCACCATGTCAGCGCGCCCAGGCAGATGATGATCAGCAGCGGCGCCGACCAGATCACCAGTTCGAGCGAGGTCGAATGGTGGAAATCGGGGTCGTAGGTCGCGTCCTTGTTGCCTTTGCGATAGCGCCACGCGAACACGCAGATCAGCGCCATCACCGGCACGATGATGACGAGCATCAGCGCGGTCGAGATGTAGATGATGTCGCGTTGCTGCAGCGCGATGTCGCCGGCCGGATCGAGCACCTGCTTGTTGCAGGCGGCGAGCACCGCCAGCGCGGGCAGCAGGGCCATCGCCGTCAGGCGGCGCCGCATCGCGGAGAAAGAGCTATCGGACATGATGCTGCGCTTAAGCCCGGGCCCGCTGTTTCCGACAGTGGACATTTTGTCCTATCCCCCACCATGCACCTAATCGGGCAATACGCGTTGTAACGGATTACCCCTGGGTGGGTTGCGGGAGCGATAGGACGATGAGTGCAGCGTCGATGACGATGGGCCAGGGCGGCCAGGGACGCGGCGCCGCCGACTCGACGTCGCTCGAACGCGACGCCGCCGCAATTCATGCGGACGGCGAGAAGATCGCGCCGGGCGAGATCGCGATCGGCGTCGTCATCGGTCGGACCAGCGAGTTCTTCGACTTCTTCGTCTACGCCATCGCTTCCGTCCTGGTCTTCCCGTCGCTGATCTTCCCGTTCGTCGACGAGGTGACGGGGACGCTCTATTCCTTCGCGCTCTTTGCCCTTGCTTTCATGTTCCGGCCGCTCGGCTCGGCGCTGTTCATGTGGATCGACCGCAACCACGGTCGCGGCGTCAAGCTGACCATCTCGCTGTTCCTGCTCGGCGGGTCGACGATGGCGATGGCGTTCCTGCCGAGCTATGCCTCGGTTGGCATCGTGGCGGCGTGGCTGCTGGCGGCGTGTCGCATCGGTCAGGGCATGGCCCTGGGCGGCGCTTGGGACGGGTTGCCCTCGCTCCTGTCGCTGAACGCGCCCGAGAATCGGCGCGGATGGTACGCGATGATTCCACAGCTGGGCGCCCCGCTCGGCCTGATCGTCGCGGGCGGACTGTTCGCCTTTTTCCTCAGCACCTTGTCGGAGGCCGATTTCCTCAGCTGGGGGTGGCGCTATCCGTTCTTCGTCGCCTTCGCGATCAACGTCGTCGCGCTGTTCGCGCGCCTGCGTCTCGTCGCCACGCCCGACTTTCAGAAGCTGTTCGAGAATCGCGAACTCCAGGCCGCGCCCTTTTGGGAAACCGTCCGCATCGAATGGCGCACGATCGCGCTGGGCGCTTTTGCCCCGCTCGCCAGTTTCGCACTGTTCCACCTGGTAACCGTGTTCCCGCTGTCGTGGGTCACCCTCTATACCGGCGAATCGGCAGAGCGATTCCTGGTCATCGAGATGATCGGCGCGGTCGTCTGTGTGCTCGCCATGCTGGCGTCGGGCGTCATCGCCGACCGGGTCGGGCGGCGCGCGGTGCTCGGCGTCTCGGCGGTCCTGATCGGCGCGTACAGCGGCTTCGCGCCGCAATTGCTCAACGCCGGCGCGTTCGGCGAGATCGTCTACATGATGACCGGCTTCGCCCTGCTGGGCATCGCCTTCGGCCAGTCCTCGGGCGCGGTGAACGGCCGTTTCTCCGCCGCCCGGCGTTATACCGGCGCGGCGACGGTCGCGAACCTTGCCTGGCTGATCGGCGCCGGCTTCGCGCCGCTCGTCGCGCTGACCCTGGCGAGCAAGGTCGGGCTCTGGTCGGTCGGTGCCTACCTTCTGTCGGGTGCGATCTGCACGCTGGCGGCGCTGGCGATCAACAAAGATTGGGGACGCTCCGACCGCTGAGCGACCCGAGCCACACCGGCGCGTGGCGCACGTGCCCACTTCCCGCTTGCTCGAAAACCGATTTTGACTAATGAAAGTCACTTCGGAGAGGGCAAAGAATGCGGTTTGCAGGCAAGACCGTGCTGGTGACGGCAGCGGCACAGGGGATCGGGCGTGCAACCGCCGAACGGCTGCGGGACGAGGGCGCCACCGTTTGGGCCGCGGATCGCGATCGCGACGCACTGGCGGATATCGCCGGGGTGACGCCCATCACCGTCGACCTGACGGACCCGGCCGCCATCGCCGCCCTCCCCGCGCGGACCGGTCCGCTGGACGCGCTGGCCAACATCGCCGGCTTCGTCGGCGCCGGGAACATCCTGGAGTGTAGTGACGCCGATTGGGCGCTCAGCTTCGACCTGAACGTTCACGCGATGCACCATGCGATCCGCGCCTATCTGCCTGCGATGCTGGCGCGCGGAGGCGGGTCGATCGTCAACATGAGCAGCATCGCGTCGAGCGTGAAGGGCATTCCCAACCGCTATGCATATGGCGCCTCCAAGGCCGCCGTCATCGGCCTGACCAAGGCGGTGGCGGCGGACTTTGCCGGCCGCAACGTCCGCTGCAACTGCATCTGCCCCGGCACGGTCGAGACGCCGTCGCTGCGCCAGCGCGTGACCGAACAGGCCGCGGCGCAGAGCGTGAGCGTGGACGAAGCCGACGCCGCCTTCGTCGCGCGCCAGCCGATGGGGCGGCTGGGTCGCGCCGAAGAGATCGCCGCGCTCGTCGCCTACCTCATGAGCGACGAGGCCAGCTTTACCACCGGCGCGGTCCATGTGATCGACGGCGGCTGGGTCAATTGACGATGACGTCCATAACTGGTCTGCGCACCTTCGACCTGCGCTTTCCGACCAGCCTATCGCTCGACGGGTCGGACGCGATGAACCCCGATCCCGATTATTCGGCCGCCTATGTCGTGCTGGAAACGGATACGCCTGGCCTCAAAGGGCACGGGCTGACCTTCACCATCGGTCGCGGCAACGACGTCTGTTGCACTGCCATCCATGCCATGGAGCATCTGGTCGTCGGGCTGACGCTGGCCGAGGTCGCCGCCGATCCCGGCGCGATGTGGCGGCGGCTGACCGGTGACAGCCAGTTGCGCTGGATCGGCCCCGACAAGGGCGCGATGCACCTGGCGACCGGCGCGGTCGTCAATGCGATCTGGGATTTGTGGGCGAAGGCGGAAGGGAAACCCGTCTGGCGGCTGGTCGCCGACATGACGCCCGAGCAGCTCGTTCGCGCGATCGACTTTCGCTACCTGACCGACGCGATCACGCCCGAACAAGCGCTGATGCTGTTGACGCAGCGCGCGGCGGGCAAGGCCGAGCGGATCGAGCGGCTGATGGCCGACGGCTATCCCTGCTACACCACGTCGGCGGGCTGGCTCGGCTACCCCGACGACAAGCTGCGCCGCTTGACGCAGGAGGCCGTCGACGCGGGCTTCGACCACGTCAAGCTCAAGGTCGGCCGCGACCTGAGCGACGACATCCGCCGCGTGGCGATCGCGCGCGAGGTCCTGGGCCCCGACCGCAAGCTGATGATCGATGCCAATCAGATGTGGGAGGTCGGCCAGGCGATCGAATGGGTCAACGCACTGGCCTTCGCGAACCCGTGGTTCATCGAGGAGCCCACAAGCCCCGACGACGTGCTGGGCCATAGGACGATCCGGCGGGGTATCGGCGCGGTCAAGGTCGCGACCGGCGAGATGTGCCAGAATCGCATCCTGTTCAAACAGTTCATGGCCGCGGGCGCATGCGACGTCGTACAGCTCGATGCCTGCCGCATCGGCGGCGTGAACGAGGCGCTGGCAGTGATGCTGCTCGCCGCGCGCTTCGACCTGCCGGTCTGCCCGCACGCCGGCGGGGTCGGCCTGTGCGAATATGTCCAGCATCTGTCGATGATCGACTATCTGTGCTTCTCCGGAACGATGGAGGGGCGCGTGATCGAATATGTCGACCATCTGCACGAGCATTTCCTGGACCCGTGCGTGATCCGTGACGGAGCGTACATGCCGCCGACGCGGGCCGGCTATTCGATCGAGATAAAGCCGGAGACTTTAGAGGCTTTCCGCTTCGGCGGGTGACGTCTCGCCCGATCGGGCAACAATCGTTACGGTCGGACGCACGGCAATCGACCGATCGCGCCGACAGGAGAGGCTGGATATGACGCGCGCGAAGGCCACACGCTACGCACCGGCGATCGTGCTGACGGTATCGCTGTTCTTCCTGTGGGGCATGGCGAACAACCTCAACGATATCCTGATCGCGCAGTTCAAGAAAGCCTTCACGCTTTCGGATTTCGAAACGAGCTTCGTCCAGCAGGCCTTCTACCTCGGCTATTTCTGCCTCGCGATCCCGGCTGCGATGGTGGTTCGCGCGAAAGGCTACAAGGCGGCGATCGTCACCGGATTGCTGCTCTACGCAGCGGGCGCGCTGCTGTTCTATCCGGCGGCGCACTACGGCGAATATCGCTATTTCCTCGCCGCGCTGTTCGTCATCGCTTCGGGTCTCGCTTTCCTCGAAACCTCGGCCAACCCGCTGATGACCGAGCTCGGCGATCCGGCGGGGGCGGCGCGGCGGCTGAACTGGGCGCAGGCGGCAAACCCGGTCGGCACGCTGGCCGGCGTGCTGATCGGCAAATATTTCATCCTGTCCGAAATCGCCCATGACGACCGTGCGATCGCCGCGATGGCACCGGCTGCGCGCGAGGCCTTTTATCGCGCCGAAACGCAAGCGGTGCAGGCACCGTATCTCGTCATCGGGCTGGTCGTGCTTGCCGTTGCGCTGGCTGCCGCGATGATCCGTTTCCCCGATACGCGCGCCCAACCGGGCGAGGACGCGCAGCCGCCCTTTTCCCACGTCTTTCGCCACCCGCGCTTGCTCCTCGCCGCAGTCGCGCAATTCTTCTACGTCGGCGCGCAGGTCGGGCTGTGGAGCTACACGATCCGCTACGCGCAATATAACGTTGCCGGTATGATCGAGCGCACGGCTGCCGACTATCTGTTCGTCAGCCTGCTGCTGTTCGGCATCGGCCGTTTCGTCGGCACCGCGCTGATGGGCAGGATCGCGCCGGCGCGGCTGCTGGCGATCTTTGCCGGCGCGTCGCTGGCGCTGGCGGTCGGGTCGGCAACGATCGGCGGCCAGATGGGCCTGTATATGCTCGTCGCAGCGAGCTTCTTCCTGTCGATCCAGTTCCCGACGATCTTCGCCCTGGGCGTGGAGGGGCTGGGGCCGCTGCGCAAGGCGGGCGCGTCGCTGATCGTCATGGCGATCATCGGCGGGGCAGCGATCACCGCGACGATGGGGCAGGTGTCGGACGTCGCGGGTATCAACATGGCGATGCTGATCCCGGCGCTCGCGTTCGCCATCGTCCTGGCGTTCGCGGTGTCCGCCGGCCGCGGGACCACGCGGGCGATCGGCGATGACAACCCCCGGCCGATCCACTAGCATCGCGGGAATGGCCGTTTCCAAGACCTCCGCGCGCGACGATGCGAAAGCCCCCGCCTATTCGGCGCCTGCGCTGGAGAAGGGCATTGATGTCATCGAACTGCTGGGCAGCGAGCCGTCCGGGCTGTCGATCAGCGAAATGGCGACGCGCATGGGCCGCTCGATCAGCGAACTGTTTCGCGTCGTCGTGGTGCTCGACCGCCGTGGCTGGCTGCACAAGGACCCGGCAAGCGACCGCTACCGCGTGACCTACAAGCTGCTCGAGGTCGCCCATCGCGCGACGCCGGCGCAGGAGCTGACGCATGTCGCCGGGCCCTTGATGCATGCGCTGGCCACCAAGGTGGAACAGTCGTGCCATCTGGTCGTCGTCAATGGCACGCAGGGGCTGGTCGTGCTGCGACAGGAAAGCCCGGGGCAGACCGGCTTCTCGGTCCGGCTCGGCACTTCGGTCGATCTGGTATCGAGCTGCTCGGGTCACGTCCTGCTGGCCTTCGCGCCCGGCACCGTGCGCGATGCCTTGCTCGACGGAGCCAGGGGCGCCGCCGCGTTGCGGACCCGCCTCGAACAGGTGCGGGCGCAGGGTCATGAATCGATCCCCAGCGCGCGGATGGCGGGCGTATCGGATATCAGCTGCCCGATCTTCGGCTTCGACGGTCATGTCGTCGCGGCACTGACCATCCCGTTCCTGGAAGCGATCGACGGCGCGCCGCATTGCAGCCAGGCCGAGGCCTTGGACGCGCTGAAGGCGACGACGGAAGCGATCTCGACCGCCCTTGGTTGGTACGACCGCGCGGCGGAGGACATCGTACCGACGCTTTCCGTGGCGGCGCCGACGCGCAAAAGGCGATCGGCCGCCAGTTGATCGGTGTTCGCTGAGGGTCTGTCGACGGCGGGCCTCATGGTCCCGTGCCTCGACGCGCTCGGCACGAACGGTGATCGTCGCTGATGCCTCGGGTTACGGTGCCCGCCGCTCAGCCTGCGCTTCGGCCAGGATCAACGCGAAGCGATCCTCCGCATCGGTCCATTCCGCAACCGGCGTCCAGCCACCGCCGCGCAGCAACAGCCGCGCGTCGCGGGAGCCGTATTTGTGGCTGTTCTCGGTGTGGATCGTCTCGCCCGCCGCGATCGTGAACGGCCGCCCTTCGACGGTGAATTCGACGTCGCGGATCGCTTCCAGATGCATCTCGACCCGCGCGCGATCGTCGTTCCAGATTGCGCGGTGGCGAAATGCTTCGACCGGAATCGTGCCGTCGAGCTCGCGGTTGATCCGGCAGAGCAGGTTGAGGTTGAACGCCGCCGTCACGCCGGCTGCATCGTCGTAGGCGGGGATCAGGACGTCCTCGCCCTTGATCCGGTCTATGCCGATCAGCAGCAGCGATCCCTCACCCAGCGATGCGCGCATCGATCGCAGCAGATCGACTGCGCCTGCCGCCAGCATGTTGCCGATGGTCGAGCCCGGGAAGAACCCCAGCTTGGTCAGGTCGCCCACCCCGGCCGGCAGCTTCAGCGGCTTGGTGAAGTCTCCTTCCAGCGGCGTCACCGCGATGCCGGGAAAGCGTTCGGCGATGATCGCGGCGCTATCCCGCAGGAAATCGCCCGAAATGTCGATCGGCACATAGGCCGCCGGCTTGACGCATTCGAGCAGCGCGGGCGTCTTGGTGGATGAGCCCGAGCCGAACTCGACCACCGCACATCCTGCCGGCACGCGCCGGGCGAGTTCGTCGCAGCAATCGGCAAGAATCGCGATTTCGGTGCGCGTCGGATAATATTCGGGAAGTTCGGTGATCTCCTCAAACAACTCCGACCCGCGACGATCGTAGAACCAGCGGGCGGGGATCGCACGGGGGCGAAGTGCCAACCCGGTCAGCACGTCGTGACGGAACTGCGGGTCGGCCAGCGAGGCCTGACCGTCTTCGATTTCCTGGCGCAGCAAATCAGAGGTCCTTTGCAAGACGGACGCCGGTGAACTGCCAGCGCTGATGGGGGTAGAAGAAATTGCGGTAGCAGGATCGCGCATGGCCGCGCGGCGTGGCGCACGACCCGCCGCGCAGGACGAACTGTCCGTTCATGAACTTGCCATTATATTCGCCGACCGCACCCTCGGCTGCGGTAAAGCCCGGATACGGGCGGTAGGCGCTGCCGGTCCATTCCCAGACGTCACCGAAGAAGCCCGGGGCGGCCGCGGCCGGGCGCGGTTCGACCGGGCCGGCGGCGTCGAGGAAATTGCCGGCATTGGCGGCGTGGGGCGCCGCGGCGGCCTCCCATTCGAATTCGGTCGGCAATCGCGCGCCGGCCCAGCTGGCATAGGCATCCGCCTCGTAGAAGCTGATGTGCGTGACCGGTGCGGCCGGATCGATCGCGCGGCGGCCGTCGAGCCCGAAGCGGGTCCAGACTCCGTCGCGCGATTCCCAATAGAGCGGCGCGATGACGCCTTCGCTTTTGACCCAGGCCCAACCGTCGCTCAGCCACAGCCGCGGATCGGAATAGCCACCGTCGGCGATGAACGCGGCCCATTCGCCGTTGGTGACGGTTCGATCGGCGATCGCATGCGCGGGCACCAACGCGCGGTGACGCGGCCCTTCGCAGTCGAAGGCGAAGCCGTCGCCGCCATGTCCGATCTCGACGACCCGCTCTTCGCTTTCGACCCAATTTACCGGACCGGGCATCGCAACCGGCACCTTGCGCTCCGCCGGCCAGATCGCAGGCTCGACCGGATTGCAGGAAAATAGATGGAGGATATCGGTCAGCAGGAGTTCCTGATGCTGCTGTTCATGATGGCATCCAAGCTCGACCAGCGCGCGCGCATCGTCGTTCAGGGTCGGCCATGCGTCCACCACCGCGGTCGTCACGGCGGCACGATAGGCGAGGACTTCGTCGAGCGTCGGGCGCGTGATCATGCCGCGGCGATGTCGCGCGTGGCGAACGCCCTCGGCTTCATAATAGCTGTTGAACAGGAACGGGAAGCGCGGGTCGAACAGCCCGTACCCCGCGACATGATCGCGCAGCACGAAGGTTTCGAAGAACCAGCTCGTATGCGCCAGATGCCATTTCGCCGGCGACGCGTCGGGCATCGACTGAACGGTCGCGTCCGCGTCGCTGAGCGGCGCGACCAGCGCCTCGCTCAACGCACGCACCCCGGCGAACAGGGCGAGCGCAGCATCGGCGGTGTGCGCCGGAGCAGGAGCGAGGGGCATGGCGATCCTTCCCCCGCGGGCGGATCGCCAGAGCAGCGATCTGGGTTATTGACCCCCGGGAACCCACAAAACGTCGCCATGCCCCTTTTGGTTCACATAGCGTCCGGCAACGAACAGATAATCCGACAGCCGATTGGCATAGGCGAGCGCAGGGGCACCGACGTCGGCACTCTCGGCCAGCGCCACGATCGCGCGCTCGGTCCGGCGCACGATCGCGCGGGCAAGGTGCAGGTGCGCTGCCGCCGGCACGCCGCCCGGCAGGATGAAGCTCGTCAGCGGTTCAAGCTCGGCGTTCAGCATATCGATCGCCCGTTCGAGCCGCGCGACCTGCGCAGGCGTCACCCGCAACGCGCCAGGAATGTCACCGGGCGTGGCAAGGTCGGCACCAAGATCGAACATGTCGTTCTGGATCCGCGCCAGTTCCTCCGCGACCGGTCCGTCGTCGAGCGCCGTCCGCGCGACACCGATCGCCGAATTCGCTTCGTCGACATCGCCGATCGCTTCCATCCTCGCATCGGCCTTCGACACGCGGCTGCCGTCGACCAGACCCGTGGTGCCGGTGTCACCGGTGCGCGTATAGATGCGGTTGAGCTTTACCATGGTTCAGGCATTCGGCCGGAGACCGGCGGGATGCTCAGGTCCGGCCGGCTGCGAACAGGATCACCACGACGATCAGGATCGCAAGCGCCTGGAAGAAAATGCGGAACTGCATCATCTTGTTCGACTTGACCTGCGATACGGTGGGACCATCCGGCCCGGCTTTCAGCTCCTCCTCGGTCGTCTTCAGAAAAGTGACGATGCCGCGGATCAGCGCGACGAGCGTGGCGATCATCGCCGCGATCAGAGCCAGAGCCAGGAAAGTGTTCATGCCCTGTATCTAGGAAGTCGCAGCCCGCTTGGGAAGGCGCCCGGCGAGCAGATCGCGTACCATCGCCGGCCCGTCCATGCCGCCTTCCCGCATCGCCGCCAGCGTCGGCGCGCCGGTGCGCTTGGCAAGCCGCTCGCCGGTCGCATCGGTCAGCAGCGGATGATGATGATAGCGCGGCGTCGGCAGGTCGAGCAGCGCCTGGAGCAGGCGGTGGACATGCGTACTGTCGAACAGATCGACCCCGCGTACGATATCGGTGACGCCTTGCGCGGCGTCATCGACAGTGACCGCAAGGTGATAGCTGGCCGGCGCATCCTTGCGGGCAAGGACGACGTCGCCATGGGCGGCAGGTTCAGCGCGGACCCAACCGGCCGTCGCGTCGTGCCAAGCAAGATCCTCCCCAGAATGGGGAGGGGGACCGCCGCCGAAGGCGGTGGTGGCGGGGGCGGGCCGCACAGGGCTACCTTCGCGGAGCCCCCCCTTCACCATCTTGCGCATGGTTCCCCTCCCCGTGCCGGGGAGGATTTGCCGGGCTTTCGCCACATCCAGCCGCCAGCAATGCGGGACCGCCGGGTCGACGTCGCGCCCCCGGCACGTCCCCGGATAGATCGCGCCCGAGGTCCCATGCGGCGCGGACAAACTCGCGGCGATATCCGCGCGCGTGCACACGCAGCGGTAGAGCAGGCCCATCCCCCGCAACCGATCGAGCGCCGCATCATACATGTCCAGCCGCGCCGACTGCCGCACCACCGGCCCGTCCCAGTGGAGCCCGAGCCACGTCAGATCCTCGATAATTCCTGCGACATGCTCCTCGCGACTGCGGGTGCCGTCGATATCCTCGATCCGCAGCAGGAACTGCCCACCCCGCTCGCGCGCGAATCGGTGAGCCAGTGCCGCCGAATAGGCGTGCCCAAGGTGCAGCCGCCCGGTCGGGCTGGGGGCGAAGCGGGTGACGACAGGGGCGGGCATCGCGCACAGATGGCAAGCGCACCTCAGCTTGTCGATGCGAGGCCGCCCGATTACTCTGGCGCAATGACACGCATTCCCGCCCTGCTCGCGATTTCGCTCAGCGTCCTGCCGGCGACCGCGCCGGCACAAGTCGCCCCCAAGCCGGGGGCAATGAAGACTTTCGGCGACTGGACGGTGGGCTGCGACAACGCCAATCGCTGTATGATGCTGTCGCTGGCGCCCGAGGACGGCGACGCGCCGCCGACGACTTTGCTCGTGGCGCGCGACGCCGGCAGAGATGCCGGGTTTCGTGTGACCGTCGAGCCCGAGGACGGCCGCCCGCGCGGACTGGGGGTCGACGACAAGCCGCTGGTGGCGGGCAAGGTCGATTACGACGGCCCGCCCGCAAGCGCGATTGTGACCGCGATGGCGAACGGCCGGACGCTCCAGATCCGCAACGCAGCCGGCAAGTCCGAATCGCTACTCAGTCTGCGGGGCGCATCGGCGGCACTGCGCTACATCGACTCGCAGCAGGGGCGCGCCGGGACCGTCACCGCCGCGGTCGCCAAGGGGAGCGCTCCTGCCGCACGCGTGCCCTCCGCCCCGGCGCTACCGGTCGTGACGGCGATCACCCCGGCGGGGGTGGCAGCCAGGCCGACCGCGGCGCAGGTCGCAACGATGCGCAAGGTCGCGGAATGCGATCTCGAGGGCTTCGCCGGCGACAGCGCACCCGAGCTGCATGCCCTGGGTGGCGGCGCGACGCTGGTGCTCGTTCCTTGCTCGGCCGGCGCATACAACATCACTTCGGCGGCGTTCGTTCTCAGGGGCGGCAAGGTCGCCCCGGCGCGGGCGGATGTGCCGACCGGCTTCGGTGAGGATGGTTTGACCGCTGGCCCGGCGATGCTGGTCAACGCCGGCTTCGGCGACGGTGTGCTCAGCAGCTATGCCAAGGGGCGCGGGATCGGCGACTGTGGTGTCTCGCAGAACTTCGTATGGGACGGAATGCGCCTGCGCCTGACCGAACAGGCCGAGATGAGCGAATGTCGCGGCAACACCGGGCTGGCGACGACATGGCGCGCGACGGTACGGCGGAAATAGCTGACGCCGCGGCTGTCTGTCGTCCGGCGTCGACGTCGGCTATCGCTGTTTCACTTCCCCCCGGACTCGCCCCCTCGGCCGCCACGATGCTCCGCAGCGCACGCGGGTCTTACAATTCGGTGCCCAGGATGTGCGGACGTTCGTCGGCCAGCTTCACGATCAGTTCGCCGAACAGGCCGTTCGCCCAGGCGAACCAGGCGCGCGTGAATTTGGCGGGATCGTCCTGATCGACGGCTTCATGCACGAAGCCTGTGCCGCCGTCGCTGTCGCGAAGCCATTTCAGGCACTGGCGCACAGTGGTGTCGTCAATGGCCGAGAGGGCCCGGATGGTCAGCGACATCGGCCAGACCTGCCCCGGTCCGACATGCGGGCCGCCAATGCCCTCCACCGCCTTGCCACGGAAGAACCAGGGGTTGGCGTCGCTCCACGCCGCAGCTTCGGTACGACGCCACAATGGATCTTCGGGTTTCACGCAGCCAAGATAGCCAAGCCCTGACAGCGACGGCACGTTCGCATCGTCCATGAAGATCGCGTTGCCGAAGCCGTCGACTTCATAGGCCCATACTTCGCGCCCGTCGCGCAGGCGCATCTTGCCATATTGCTGGATCGCTGTTTCGACCTCGTCGGACAGCGCCTTCGCCTCCATCGCCAGCTTCATGTCGCCCGCCGCCTCTGCCGCGACCACCGCCAGCTCGCGCAGGGTGATAACGGCGAACATGTTGGCCGGGATCAGGAACGGGTAGAGGCAGGCATCGTCGGAAGGGCGGAAGCCCGAATGAATGAGGCCAACCGGCTTGGTCGGATTACCATAGCCCCACAGCAACGACTCGGTCGGCTGGTTGGCGGCGCGGCGGAATGTGTACGGGCCGGGTCCGGTCTTGCGCTGCTGTTCGCGAAAGGTCTGGACGATCAACCGCGCCGACCTTGCCCACGTCACGTCGAAGGGCCGCGGATCGCGCATTTCCCGCCAGTAGAGATACGCCAGCCGCAGCGCATAGCACAGCGAATCGATCTCCCACTTCCGCTCGGCGACGCCGGGCCGCATCTCGGTCTCATCCTTCAGCGCCCAGCTGAGATTGGTCTTCGCCGCCGGGTCTTCCATGAAGGCATTGGCATAAGGATCGATCAGGATCGAGCGCGCGTGGCGGGCTATGAGTCCGCGGAACAGTTCGTCGAGCTTCGGATCCTTCTTGATCAGGTGCAGATAGGGCTTCACCTGCGCCGCACTGTCGCGCAGCCACAGGCAGGGGATATCGCCGGTAATCACGAAGCTGTCCGGTCGCCCGCCGATTGTCGACATCTTAACCGTGGTATCGAGCGTGTTGGGATACGCATTCTCGAACATCCACGCGAGTTTCGGGTCGGCGATCTTCGCCTTAACCCGCGCGATCTCGCGCTCGATCGCCTTGCTGACGAACTTGCGTTCGCCGAGCGGGGGGCGTCTGGTCGGGATCGCCGGCGGGGCGTCATCCTTCGCATGAGCAGGCAGGGCAGCCATGGCCGCAGTGGCTCCGACGAAGGCTCGACGCGTGATGGTCATTCCGGCAATCCCGTGATTCGCCCGGCCAAGCTCGTCTCGGCCCGGGTCCACGCCGACCTATCGGGCCGGCCGCCGCCGATCCAGATGCGATACGGGCCGGTCGTGGCGGTCTGGATGGCTCCCGAGGTCCGCCCCCTGCCGGTTCCCAGGGCCCGAAACGACGCCGTGGGGCAGGACGATGCTCAGTGATCGGTTTCGCGGCGCAGGTGAAGATAGCCGGGATCGAACTCGCCGGCCGCCGCCAAACCGTTCCAATCGAGGATATGCAGCATATTCCCGTCGGTCGCGATCAACCCGTGGTCACGCAGCGTCCGCATCATCCGGTTCACATGGACGCCGGTCAGACCAAGCGCCTCCCCCACATGCGTTTGGGTCAGGTTCAGCGCAAATTCGCGATGCGGCAGGTCAACCGCCTGGTACCGACACGATAATTCGCACAGGAGATGGGCGACCCTCGCCAGGGCACTGCGCCGGCCGATGGTCAGCAGCCATTCGCAGCCGATCTGCGCATCCGCCACGCAGTCGCGCCACAAAGCTCGCGCCAGCGTGGGGGAACGCTCTGCAGCACGATGCAGGATGTCGTGAGGGATGAGCAGGATCGTCGCCGACACCGTCGATTGCAACGGAGCGGTCACCACGGGCAGGACCGCCGAATGCAGATCGGCCATGTCGCCGGGAATGAAGAGCGCCGTCAGTTGCCGATGCCCGTCCGGCGCCTGACCGAAGCGAGCGACGATTCCGTCGACCACCAGGCACGAATGCTGCGTCCGCTCGCCAAGTCGGACGATATCGCGCGACGATGCGTAGCGCCGTATCTGCCCGGGCAGGCCCATGACCGCCTCGCGGTCGGAATTGGTCAGGGGTGAACGGATCTCCAGGCGGCGCAGCCACCGCGACAAAGCTTCATGCCCCTCGGTCATCGGCGTGCGATAGCGGAACGTTTCGGCTGCGTGATTGATCGAAGTCATAGGCAGGACCGCCGGATCATCTGCACTTCGATGGCGTCGAGCGAAGAGCCAGCGTACTCCACCATGTTCCCGGTCGCGCCGGCGTTGGTTCTGGATCGAAAGCGGCAGTTCTCCATGACAGGCGCAACGTGCAAACCGATGCTATGATCCCGATCAAAAGCGCCGGTTTTGGACGGAACGGCGAGCCGAAGCCGACGTTCGCCGAAGTCCCGGCAGTTCCGCCGGCTTCGGACACCCATCTTGCTGCAGCCGCCGCCTACGCCCGCCCCGACCATCGCGCCCCCCGCCCCTGCGGCGACCGCCATTCAACTGATCGCGGCAAAGTCGCCCGCGGGAGTAATCTTCGTCGCGCGCGATCATGGTCGCGCGGATGCGATCGCGGCGGTCGTGCGAGCGTTCGCGCCCGACCGTACGGTCGTTCTCTATCCAGCCAGCGACACCTTGCCCGGCGAAGCCGGCGCGTCCGCCGAAAATATCGGTGCGCGCGTCTCCGCCCTCCACGCGCTGCACGGCCGTGGCAAGACCGGCCCCATTCTGATCGTTCCCGTCGGCGCGACACTGGACCGTATCGCCGCGCCTGACGCGTTCACGGCAGAGCCGCCCCATCTGACCATCGGTCAGTCGATCGACGGCGATGCCTTTCGCGACCTCGCGCAAGACATCGGCTACCGCGACGATGACCGGGTCGACGAACCGGGCGAGTTTGCGGTGCGGGGACGAGCAATCGACGTCTACCCGGTTGACGCGAACTGCCCCGCTCGGATCACTCTCGATGACGACGGTCGCATCCTCAGCATCGACTGGTATGACGCGCTGACGCAACGAAGCACTGCGTCGTGCGAGCGACTGGCGATCGGCCGGGCGGCAGAGCCCGACGCGGAGCGCAGCACGACCATTCTCGATCATCTGCCGGACGCCGCCGTGATGCTCGACGTTGGGGTCGACGATCGTCGCGATCGGCTGGTCGCGCTGGCAAGCGACACCGCGCGTGGAAAGGCGCGGCCGGTCACCGCACACGACTGGCAATCGGCTCTGTCTGCGCGTGACGTCCTTGCGCTCGTTGCCGACGATGCACCGCCCCCGCCCCGATTCGTCGAGCGCAAGGATCCGACCGCCGCCTTTGCGCGCTTCGCCCGCGCGACGCTTACGGAAGGGCCGTTGGCTGTCGCCGGCGTGCCACGGGATCTGCGCTTTCTCAAGCCGCGGCTTGCAAAGCGGTTGAAGACCACCATCGGCGACGCGGCCGGTTGGTCGGCCATTGCCAAGGCCAAGGCGGGAGAGGTTCTCGCTATCTCCGCGCCCTTGGCTCGCGGTTTCGTCGCAGGACGCGTGACCGTCGTCGCTGCCGCCGACCTGCTCGGCGGGCGTGCAGGTCGGAACGATCGCGCCGCCGATGGGCTTGCCGCACTATCGAACGGCGATGTCGCGATCGGCGATCTCGTGGTGCATGAGCGTTACGGTATCGGCCGCGTGCTTGGACTGGAACGATTGGCCGACGGCGACGAGGGGATCGCCCTGGAATATGCCCGTGGCGGACGGCGTGTGGTCGGGCTGGCCGAGGCCGACCGACTGTGGCGATACGGCGCGGACGGCGATGCGGTGGCGCTCGACAGTCTCGACGGATCCAGCTGGGACAAACGGCGCGCCGACATCGATCGGGCGATCGCCGAAAGTGCGCGGGCACTCGCCAAGGTTGCCGAAGAGCGCGCGGCGCTGACGACGGACCCGATCACACCCGACGCGGCGGCGTATGAGAAATTCGCCGCATCCTTCCCGTTCACCGAAACGCCCGATCAGGCCCGCGCCATCGCCGCGATTCGCGCGGACCTGGCGTCGGGCAAGCCGATGGATCGTCTGGTCGTCGGCGACGTCGGCTATGGCAAGACCGAAGTCGCCCTGCGCGCCGCTGCGATGGTCGCGCTGGCCGGGCGGCAGGTGGTCGTTGCCGCACCGACGACGGTGCTGGTCCGCCAGCACCTCGACACCTTTCGCAAGCGTTTCGCCGACACGGGGATCGAAGTCGCCTCGCTTTCCCGCCTGTCGAGCGCAGCGGAGGCGAAGCGCGTGAAGGCGGGGCTTGCCGACGGGTCGATCCGCATCGTCGTCGGCACCGCGGCGGTGGCTGGCAAGGGCGTGACCTTCGCCGACTTGGCGCTGGTCGCGATCGACGAGGAGCAGCGGTTCGGGGCGGCGCAAAAGGCCAAGCTCGCCGCGCTCGGCGCCGGGCACAGCCTGTTGCTCAGCGCGACGCCGATCCCGCGCACCTTGCAGAGCGCGCTGATCGGACTGCAGGCAGTGTCGGTCATCGCCACGCCCCCGGCCCGCCGCCAGCCGATCCGCACCGTCGTCGGCCAGTTCGACGACGCCACCGTCCGCGCCGCCCTGCTGCGCGAAGAGGCGCGCGGCGGACAAAGCTTCGTCGTCGTGCCGCGGATCGAGGATATCGCGCCGCTGGAAGCGAAACTTCGCCGGCTGGTCCCCGAACTCGGTCTGGTCGTCGCGCATGGCAAACTGCCGGCGGCCGAAATAGACGAAGTGATGACCGGATTTGCCGCCGGCGACGGATCGGTGCTGCTGGCGACCAACATCATCGAGGCCGGGCTGGACGTGCCGCGTGCCAACACGATGATCGTTCACCGCGCCGATCGCTTCGGCTTGGCGCAACTTCACCAGCTGCGCGGTCGGGTCGGGCGCGGAGGGCGGCGAGGGCAGATTCTGCTCACGACCGAAACAGGCAAGACGATTGCCAACCGCACGCTGAAGCGGCTCGAGACCCTACAGGCATTCGACCGGCTGGGCGCCGGCTTCGCGATCAGCGCGCAGGATCTCGACATGCGCGGGGCCGGCGATTTGCTGGGCGAAGAACAGGCCGGGCACATGAAGCTGATCGGCATCGACCTTTATCAGCATCTCCTGACTCACGCGCTACGCGCCGCGCGCGGGGATCCGGCACCAACGCCGCTGCCCGACCTGACGCTTGGTGCGGTTGGGCATCTGCCCGAGGACTGGGTTCCAGAGGCAAGCGTGCGCTTGTCGCTATACATGCGCCTGGTACGGATCGCGGATGCGGCCGATCTCGACGCGTTCGAGGAGGAACTGGAGGATCGCTTCGGCGCCCTGCCGCCGCCCGCCCTGCGACTGATCGCCTGGATGCGCGTGCGCCTGCTCGCTCACGCAGCGGGCGTCGCGGCGATCGCCGGCGGGCCTGCCGCGATCGCCTTCACGCCGGTCGATCGCAAGGCCGATTGGGCCGCTGCAGGGCTGGCCGAAAAGGATGGGCGCTGGATCGACGCGACCGCGATCCCCGACGACGACGCCCGACTGGAGCGGGTCGGCGAGGTGCTGGAGGCGCTTCAGGAGGGCTGAACCGAACGAAGCTGTGCCTCGGCACAGGCAGAGCCGTGACGGCCAGTGCTGCGCCCGCGCCTGCGCCGGAGCACATGACGTGATGGTGCGTCGGCGGGCCTACGGTCGACCGTCGCCGTTCAAGTGATTTTTCAGCGCCCGCCGTCGATCGGTCCGCGCCAAAGCATGCGGATCGACAGCTTCGGCCCGCGCGACCAATCCTTCGATCTCGCCAAGCAGTTCGGTCATCAGCGCGTGCCGCCGCAGCGTCGGGGCGGTCGCGGCTTCGTCGAGATAATTGTCGATCAGCTCCGGCACGCGCCGTTCGAGTTTGATCTGAAGTTCGCCGAACGTCGAGAAGGGGTCGATCGTAGCGTCGCGCGACAGGAGCGCGTCGTAGCGTCGTTTGAGCGTCGTTATCCGCCCGCGCGTCAGGATGCCGGCGGCACCGGTCAATCGGTTCCACGCAAGCAGGCTGGCCGGCGGCACCGGCGCCCCTTTCGGCGACGAGGACGTGTTTATCACTGCCAGCAGAAAAGCGACGACCAGTGCAATCGTGATCGCGACGCGCGGAGCGACGCCGGCTTCCTCGACCAGCAGGACCGCCGCCAGCAGAGCGACCGGTGCCGCCACGATGATCCGCCGCGGTGCCGCCGACAGCGCGATGATCGTGCATATCGCGAGCAGAACGACGACGATGGCGGCGATCATCCGCCCTTTTTCTCCAGCAGGTCCTTCAGCCCCGCCAGCGCGCCGGCGGGCTTGGCCTCGTCCTCGGTCTGCACCCCGGCCTCGCGAAGAACCGCCTCGGCGCCCGGCGCGCGCGGATAGGGGTCCAGCGCTAGGGCGAACGTCTCCGCCGCCGCTTCGCCCAGGTCGATCGCCGCGCCCGAATAGAACATCGTGTCCATGTCGCCGCTGTCGAGTTCGACCTCGTCGGGCTGGTCACCCTGGGTTTCAGGCAGAAAACGGATGTCGAAGCGTTCGTCGATCGTCGCCGGCACCGGATCTCCGGTTGCCGTACAGGCCTGGACCGCATCGGCGCGCAGGGTGCCGTTGGCGACGATACCGGCGGCGTCGCGGCGCAGGGCATAGGTGGCCTCCAGCCGATCGAGCGAGCGCAGGCCGAAGCGGCCGGCCAGCTTGCGGCGCTCCTCGGCATCCGCCTCGATCGTCACCGTCACGCTGCCTTCGCCGATCGTGTCGAGCCGGCGCGGACGCGAAAACTCATAAGCCTGGGTCATGGCAACTGTCCCGCCTTGAGCGCATCGAGCGGCGTCTTCGCCAGCGCGGCATGCAGCGCCATCAGTGCACCGCGCGTCTGCGCCAGTGCCGCTTCTCCGGGATCCTGATCGCGGTACAGGTTGCGTAGCAGGGCGGGATCGAGCGATCCCTTCGCCAGCCCCTCGCGATACGCGCCCAGCCGGCCGCCCAGCATCGACATCATCTTGCCGACATGCTTGCCAACGACGATGTCGCCGATGCCGATTTCCCGCAGCTGCGGGTCCATGTCGTCGACGAAGCGTTCGGCCAGCGCCACGCCGAACCCTTCCGCCCCCGGCTCGGCTTCGATGCGAAGCAGCACGATGCTCAGCACGGCCGCGATCATGTCGAAGCGCCCATCGATCGTATCGGCGACGCCGCCTGCTTCGTACCAATGTGCCGCACGGGCGCGCTCGACCACCGCGCGGTACAGCGCGGCGGCCTCGTCCTTGCGGCCGAACAGGCGTTCGAGAAATGCCAACGTGTCGTCCTCTAGAAATTCGGGTCGCCGCGCAGCGCTTGTCCCGCGGCCTTCCCGCGCATATTGAGGCGATCGGGCGCGGTTGCAACGCCTCTGCCCCAGTATGTAATGTCCTCCGCCGGAGACCCGAATGTTCCGACCCCTTGCTCTGACGCTCCTGTGCGGCGTCGCCCTAGCGGGCTGCACCCAGCTGCGTGGCCATCAGGGCTATGTGATCGATGCCGATCTGGTGAATTCGATCCAGCCGGGCGTCGATAACCGCGATTCGGTGCGTCAGGTGATGGGCCAGCCGACGATTTCCGGCCAGTTCGGCCAGGGCGACTGGTATTATGTCGCACGCGACACCCGCAACCTGGCTTTCAACAATCCTCGTCCCGTCCAGCAATCGACGTTGCGCGTGCGCTTCAACGACGCGGGTGTGGTGACGGCGATCGACCGGCTGGGCCTGGAACAGGTCGCGTCGATCACGCCGGAAAGCAAGAAGACGCCGACACTGGGCCGCGAGCGTGGCTTCTTCCAGGACCTCTTCGGCAACATCGGCACGGTCGGCGCCGCCGGTGCCGGGGCACCGGGCGGCGGCAACGGACCGTAACTGCGTAACACGCAAGCGGCCGCGCCGCAGATAAGCGCCGACGCGGCCGAGTGCGCCCGTTACGCACTGGTCCCGAAAGGGGTAAGGACCGGGACAGGCAACGCGCGAGTCGGGGATTGGTTCTAAAGCGGGCGTGCGGACGCAGTATCTGCCGCTGACAGCCAGAACCACGGTCACGCCGTGACTGTGTTCCGGTCAAGATGAACCCAACAAAACTTGCCCGTACCTAATCTAGGTTGAACGATGCGCCGTCGGTTGCTGGGGGGCATCGTTTGGACTGGGGCGTTTCTACCGAATTCCTGGCGGCCCTTTCCTACGAGCTCACCTTGTTTGCAGCGGTAGGAATGATGGTCGGGGGAATCGACGATTGTGTCGTCGACGCGATCTATCTTTGGCACCGCATCCGTCGGTGGTGGCGGGGCGAGCGCACAGCGACGCTGGCCGACATGCGCCCGCGAGCGCGCCGGCTGGCGATCTTTATCGCGGCATGGGACGAATCGGCGGTCATCGGGCGGATGCTCGCGGCCCTGTCACGCAATCTGGCCTCGAGCCGGTTGACGGTCTTCGTGGGCGCCTATCCCAACGACCGCGCCACGATCGACGCGATCGTCACGGTTGCCGAGGCCGACCCGCGAATTCGGCTGGTCGTGAACATTCGCCCCGGACCGACGACGAAGGCGGACTGCCTGAATGCAATCTGGCGGTCGATGCGTGTCGAGGAAGACGCGATCGGCGCGCCCTTCGACGCGATCATCCTGCACGATGCCGAAGACCTGGTTCATCCCGCCGAACTGACGGTCATCGATCATTATCTGTCGCTGGCCGATGCGGTGCAGTTACCTGTGATCCCGCTGCCCCATCACGACGCGTCGCTGGTCGGGGGCACCTATCTCGACGAATTCGCCGAAGCGCATGGCAAGACGTTGGTCGTCCGCAGCAGCGTCGGCGCCGGGCTGCCGCTTGCGGGCGTCGGGTGCGCGATCTCGCGTCCGCTGCTCGGGAAGATCGCTGCGCTCAGGGGCGGGCACCCCTTTGATGCGGACAGCCTGACCGAGGATTACGAACTGGGCCTGACGATCGCCGCGATGGGCGGACGCATGCGTTTTGCCCAGGTCCAGACCGCCGATGGCCCGCCGGTCGCGGTTCAAGCCTATTTCCCGAAGGACTTCCTGCCGGCGGCCCGCCAAAAATCGCGGTGGATGATCGGGATCGCGCTTGCTGGCTGGGACCGGATCGGCTGGGGTCGCGCGCCGCATCTGGGCGAATGGTGGATGCGCCTGCGCGATCGGCGCGCGCCGATCGGGATCATCGTCCTGCTCGCCGCTTACATGGCAAGCGTTCTGATGGTCATCTGCGGCCTGATCGACCTGTGGGGCACCGACATGCCGTCGCTGCCGGGCAGCCTGGTGACGCTCCTCTATCTCAACGTCGTGCTGCTCCTGTGGCGGATGCTGGTGCGCGCCTATTTCGTCCATCGGCTGTACGGCTGGAAGGAGGCTTTGCGATCGGCCCCGAGAATGCTGATCGGCAATCTCGTGGCGATGGAGGCGGCGCGACGCGCGCTGACCCGCTACCTCGCGATGCTGCGCGGCGCCCCGACACGGTGGGAAAAGACGGCCCATCAGTTCCCGGACGAAACACCAAAGGCATGACCACCGCGGCAGGTCGGCCTCTCCGCTTTCTAGGGCTGATCGCCGGAGGATGGGCGACGTTGCGCATCACCCTGGTCTGGTGGAGCGGTGGCACGCTCGGAGACGCGGTTCGGGACGCGCTGCCCTTGCCGATCGCAGCCAGCGCTGCCGCACCGTCCGGCGGCGGCGGCGGCGACGGACCGTCCGACCGGGCGCATCACCCGCCGTGGCCATCCGTATCCGCTGTCGGCCCATCGACCCCGAAACGATCGCCGGCGCCTATTCCGCTCGCGTCGAAGCCGGCGCCAAGCGCTGCTCCGCTCTCGCCGATCTCTGACGCCCAGCGCGCTGCCGCTCAGCCCCATACTCCCGTAGCGGCCGGCGAGATCCTGCCACCGTCGGCACCATTTCCGGCGTCGCCGCGCGCAAGGCCGATAACGCACAGGCACTTCAGCGTCAGCAGCTGGATGATCGCCCGCTCCGGCATTGGCGTCGGGAGCAGCGCCTTCGCGCCGCAGCTTGGCGGAACGCAGGGCGGTGTACGGGTGGATTACGGTATCGCTCGCAATCTGGCGGCGACCGCTCGGATCGCCGCCCCGGCGGCCGGGGCGGGACGCGAGCTGTCGGTCGGTATCGCCTGGCGCCCGGCCGGCGTGCCGCTGCGCTTCGTTGCCGAACAGCGCTTCGCGCTCGACGGCGGTCGCGGCGGTCCGTCCGTCGGTGTTAGCGGCGGCGTCGATGCGGTGCGCCTTCCGGCCGGGTTTCGCCTGGAAGGCTATGGACAGGCGGGCGTCATCCTGCGGGACGGCGTCGAGCATTTCGTCGACGGCAGTGCGCGCGCGACCCGCGGACTGGTCGCAGTCGGCGGGATCGAGATCGACGCCGGTGCCGGCGCCTGGGGCGGCGCCCAGCGCGACGTCGCGCGGTTCGACATCGGCCCGACGGTCGGCGCCCGCGTGCCAATCGTCGGGCAGACGCTGCGTGTTGCAGTCGACTGGCGACAACGCGTGGCGGGTCACGCCCGCCCCGGCTCGGGCCCGGCGCTGACCCTGGGCATGGATTTCTAGACAACGACGGCCGCGAATAATTGCGACGAATTGAAGTCGGTTTGTCGCAACATTTGTTGCAGCGCAGCGGATTTCGTGATCGATTGTGAATGTCGGACGAACGGCTGGTTAAGGGGAGTGTTAACCATCCGGGTGCATCATCCGATGATCGACTCTGGGTGGGGTGGGTAACATGACGGCGAAGATGAAGCCGGCCGAAGGTGTCATGACTTTGGCCGAAATGAAGGAGTTCGCGGGCTTTTCCGCAAGCACGCAGCGCTACATCCGGCGCGCGCTCGATATCGGGCTGGACCGCGACGACGCGATGACCCGGTGGTCGCGCGACGTGGTGGAGGCGGCGAGCATTCGGGCACAGGCCAGGATGTACGATCGCCTGCCTGACCTGCGCGCGATGATCCCGGACGACAGCGGTCTGGACGCGGTGGAGCCGTTCATGGCGCCGCTCGTGACCCTGTCGGCGTTCGACCTGGGCCAGGGACGGCTGCCGACCTTCTCGGCCTATCGCTTCCTGTACGAACGCCTGCTGGGCGCCGAGTGCCGCCCATGGCTGCCGGCCGCCTTCTGCGCGGCCGCCGCGCTGCCGACTCTGCACCCGGACCTGCGCCGGCGGCTGCTCCAGTCGATCAGCGAAGCGGCGGCCACCGCCAGCGGCTGGTCGAACCGCAAACCGGCCTTCTTTCCATATTGGGTGGAAAAGGTCGGGGACATGGGCCTGGCGCACTAAGCGGACGGCTTCGGATTGCGGAAGCAATCCGAAGACTCGTCACGTCGGCCAGCGGGACGGCACAGCCGTCCCGTCTGACGGCGTGACCGACCAGGCTAGCTCCGACGGCGTCATCGCCGGGGCCACCGCCCAAAAAATCTCAGTTCGCCGGCACCGTCACGGACGCCGGGGCAGCAGCCTCGGTATCCTCGACTTTCGGCCGCGTCCGCATCCGGCGTTCGAGCACCGACGCCTTGTTGTCGGCCGGCACCGCCATATTCTCGTCTTCCGGATATTTCGCCCAATAGTCCGCGCCCTGCAGGCCGATGTCGGTTACACGGCCCGCGTTGAGGGGGATCAGAGAGCGGGTGAAGCTGCGGGGTTTCTTCATCAGCTTCTTGTCCTCGACAACGACGAGCCCCGCTCGGCGCGCCGCTTCGGCGACGAAGAACACGCAATTGCGCTTGTTGAGGTTCCACTTCGAACCGGGCGCGTCCCACTCGGCCACCTGCGCCTTGATCGCGGCATATTGCGCGTCGCTGATGGTGATGCGGAACTGGGCGTCGCTGCCGCGCATGTACTTCTTGGTGGTATAATCGACGTGCGCCTTCACCGACGCGAACAGCGCGATCGGCGTCATGTCGTTGAGCGTGAAGCCATAGCTTTCGTCGACGACCTGGCCGGTCGAATCGAGCGTTCCCTTCAGCGAGAAGAAGGCGTGCGGAAAATAGTTGCTGGTGTTCCTCGACCAGAAGGTCATGCGGACCTCTGCCGCGGCCGGCATCGCGATCCAGGCGAACAGCAGCACCGCCGCTGCAAGCATCCGACGAACTTGCCGCCCGATCGTCATCCTGGCCACCCTTTACGCTGCACACTGCCTCGTGCCGGCATAAACGAGCGGCGACGACCCGTATAGGGCCACCGCCGCCACGTATCAGCATAGGTTCCTGTGTCTCAGGCGTCGCGCTGGCGAGCCTTTTCGGCCGTCTCGTCGTAACCGGAGGACGGCGCCGGGCCATGGTTATGAACCGGCTGGGTCGTAGCAGGCGGATCGCTCGCGTCCATCGACTCATCGAGCCCGCGGTCGAGCCGGGCGTCCTTGTTCTCCGGATTCCGTTCGAGCCGCTCGGCGATTGATTCGTCGCGGCCGGCGTCACCGCGGCTGCGATCGGCGTCGCTATCGTCGGGGGCGACGGTCATCGTCTCATCGACCGTCTGTTCGATCTCGCTCATGCCAGTCTCTCCCTCAGCATGGATGCTGTTGCGGGAGGGTAACGAACGCCGCGCGCGCACGTTCCATGCAAAACGGCCCGGCGGAGATGCTCCGCCGGGCCGCAAACCCTTGACCGTCCTCGGAATTTTATTCGCGATTGCCCAGGAACGAGAGCAGGAACTGGAACATGTTGACGAAGTCCAGGTACAGCGACAGCGCCCCCATGATAACCGCCTTGCCCATCATATCGGTGCCGGCGACATAATCGTACATGCCCTTGATGCGCTGCGTGTCATAGGCGGTCAGGCCGGCAAACAGCAGAACACCGATCGCGCTGATCGCCAGGTTGATCGCCGGCGACTGGAACCACAGGTTCAACAGCGAGGCGACGATCAAGCCGACGACACCCATGATCAGGAACGTGCCGAACCCCGACAGGTCACGCTTCGTCGTGTAGCCGTAGAGGCTGAGCGACAGGAACGCGACGGCCGTCGCGAAGAAGGTGATCGCGATCGACGCGCCGGAGTAGACCAGGAAGATCGTCGACATCGACAGGCCCATGACGGCCGCGAATGCCCAGAAGATCGCCTGTGCGGCCCCCGTCGACAAACGATTGATGCCGAAGCTCAGCACCATCACGAATGCCAGCGGCGAGAACATGATGACGTACTTCAGAATGCCGCCACTGAAGAACACCGCTGCCGCCGGGCTCTGCGCCCCGCCGCTGGCGAACAGCAAGGCGACGATGCCGGTCAACAGCACGCCCGACGCCATGTAGTTATAGACAGACAGCATGTAGGACCGGAGCCCCGCATCGTACGCCGCATCGCGGGTACGGGCGGACCGCGTCGCGAACGGCGCGCTCTCCGTCCGGGGATCAGACCAGTTTGCCATTGTGAACCAACTCCTTTGCCCGGCGCTTCTGCCGGTTAGATCCAAATATCGCCCCGCGTGGGCACGGTTTCAAGCGAAACCGGGGTCGAATCGGCGCCCAGAAACACTATGATACAATTGATGCACCGCTTGTTCGTCGCCTTTCGTCCACCGGCGGACGTCCGCCGCCACCTTCTCGACGCGATGGGCGGCATTTCCGGCGCGCGCTGGCAGGTCGACGAGCAACTGCACCTGACGCTGCGCTACATCGGCGAGGTCGAACGCCCCGTCGCAGAGGATGTCGCCGTCGCGCTGGAGGGCGTGCGTGCCGCCCCGGTAACGCTGACGATCGCCGGCGCGGGTGTTTTCGACGGCACCGGACGCCCAGGTGGTGCGGTATGGGCAGGCGTGACGCCGCGGGAGCCGCTGGCGGCCCTTCATACGAAGATCGACACGACGCTGGTCCGTGCGGGGCTGCCGCCCGAACGGCGAGCGTATCTGCCGCACATCACCCTGGCCCGGCTGTCACGTCACGCGGGGTCGCCCGACCGGTTTCTGGCCGATCGGGCCATGCTGTCGAGCGCGCCCTTCACGCTCGACCATTTCCTGCTGTTCGAAAGCCACGTGGGTGCGAACGGTGCGGCGTATGAGGCGGTCGCGCGCTATCCCCTGGTTCGATAGCGTGGCGGCTCAGCTCCGTTCGAACACGCCGCAGGCGATGCGGCCGCCCGAATTGCCCGAGGGGTCGGTCTTATAGTCGTCGGCCGCGGCGTGAACGACGAAGGCGGCGCCATCGGCGTCCATCAGGCCGGCCATGGTGCCGGCGGGCAGCATCATTTCCAGTTTGCCGCGACCGTTTGCGCCGATCTGGACGTTGGGGAAGTCGCCGGCATGCGGACCCATCGGGTTTTCGGTGCCGTGCTTCATGTTGGTCGGATTCCAATGTCCGCCCGCGGTCGTGAAGTCCGGGCCATCGCAACGACCGGTGGTGTGGACGTGCGCGCCGTGCGGACCCGCCGGCAGCTTCGACACGTCGAGCGATACGCGGATCCCGCCGTTCACTTCGGTCGCGACCGCCCGGCCGACTTCGGTCCCGTCGGCCATCCGCAGGACTGCACGCGCACCGCCCGAAGATGCCGAGGTGTCGGTCGACGTGCCGCCCATCGTCGTACAGCCCGCCACCAGCACCGCACCCGCCGCAGCCGCCGCAGCCGTCATCATCCGGATCATCGCCGTCATCCCCTGTTCGAAAATCTCGTTACGCCAATGATCCAGGATTGGCGGGGTTCCAAGCGTGTGCATCGGACTCCCAAGACGAGCATAAAAAAAGCCCCGGCCTAAGGCCGGGGCTTCCAGAACTTGGCAGTCTTGGAGACTTAGCCGTTCACGCCAGTGTTGGCGTCGTTACCATTCCAGTTGCCGGTCGAGACCCAGTCCCAGAAACCGCGAACCGGACGTGCGTTCTTAATCATGCCCGTTTCCCCTGTCTTCGAATCGGACCGCCGCAGGACGGCCCGGCAGGGAGAGTGTATCCGAACGAGACGGAATTTACAATTTGATAACCATTACGCTGCCCGAACGATCGCCTTGCTTTCGATCAGCTTGACAAGGGCTGGCAATTTCATGGGCCGTCCGATCAAATAGCCCTGCGCGCGATCGCAACCGAGTTTTGCTAGCTCGCTCAGGATCTCCGGTGTCTCGACACCTTCCGCGACGACGCTGCGGCCTAGGGAATGCGCCAATTCTATCGTCGATCGCACCATGACTCGGTCGCTGACATTGCGGTCGATCGCGGCTACGAAGCTGCGGTCGATCTTCACCTCGGTCGCAGGGATCTTTTTAAAATATTCGAGCGTGGAAAAGCCCGTTCCGTAATCGTCGATTGACACGTTGATGCCCAGCGAACCGATTTCCTCCAGCGTGCGAATCGACGCGCGACCGCTGCTCATCGCGGCCGATTCGGTCACTTCCAGCGTGAGTCGTTCGGCCGGCAACCCCGAGTCGTCGAGAAGCCGTCGGACCATCGTCACCAGCCCAGGCTTTTCCAGCAAACGCGCCGACATGTTGACGGCGACGTCAAATACGACCCCTTTGGCAAAGAATTCGGCGGCAACGCGGATTGCATCGCCCAATACGAAGGCTGTCAGTTTATCGATACGATTATGCTGTTCCGCGGCGATGACGAATTCGAGTGGGCTGACCTCACCCTTGTCTGGGTGCGACCAGCGAACTAGCGCCTCCGCTCCGACGATCGCGCCGGATGCGACGTCAATCTGTGGCTGATAAGCGACCCAGATTTCCCCGCCGTCGATTGCCGCATCGAGTTGGCCAAGCAAAGACAACTTCCATTCGGCGTCCACCAATTTGGCGGGGTCGTAGATTTTCCACCGTAGCCCTTCGCTCGCCGCCTCATCTGCAGCGACCAGCGTCGCGCCCAAACGGTTCGGCAGGGTCCGGGACGCGTCCGCATCGATACCCAATGTCATAGAAAGATCGATCGGTCGTCCGTCGACCAGCGCCGGACTGCGGAACAGCGCGTATATTGCGTCGAGCTGGTCCGGTCCGGTGACATCGGGCGTCGACAGCCAGGCAAAAATTCCCTCGTCCCCTTGATAGATTCGCGCGCCGCGCGCGCCCAATGCCAAGCGAGCAACGATTTGTTCGACGAGCGCTCGTTCGGCATCCGGCGGCAACGACGAGGTAATTTCGGCAAAGTTGTGGATGCGAGCGCCGACAATCACGGCGTTCGCTGCAGGCACTTCGCTTCGTAGGGCCGTAAGGTTCGGCAGACCTGTCACAGCATTGATGCTGCCGAGCGCCTGATAAGAGCGACGAAACCGGAACCACGCGCCACTTCCCATGCCGAAGGCAATACAAGTGACAAGCGGCATGATCTGGAACGTGACGCCGTGCGACTCTGCAACGACTGGGGCGATCGTCAGACCGACGATAGCGATCGCGACCGCGGTCCGCCCCAACCATCGCCAGCGCGAGAACAAGTAGATCGTGCACAGAAGGAAGCCGCACGCCAGCGGCGCCAGCCACCCGACCGACGTGACGCCACCCGCCATCAGTGTTTCCGCCGCGACGATGTTGATGAACATCCCGTTGATCTGGCCGACGCCGGGCGCATAATAGACATCGCCCATTTCGTTCGACGCAGCGCCGATTACGACGTCCTTGCCGCGAATATCCTGATCGCGAGTTCTACCGGCAAAAATGTCGGCCGCGCTGACATACGGAATTTTTCGGGCGTTGATCGCATAGTCGATCGCAAAGGTTTTACCCGGCGGTCCTGATTGACGGGCCAATTCGGCCGACATCGTCGGGGGGACGATGGCACCCATTTGCGTCGCATAGCCCATGTTCCGAATCGAGGCCGAACCGTCGACCTTTACGGATACGCTTATGACGCGCCCGTATTGCCTAAATTCGGCGCGGGGAATCTTGTAATACCGCTCCCCGGTCGCCGGATCGCGCACCAGCATCGCGGCCAGATAGACATTTCCAGCTCGCTTCAACGCATCGACGAAAGCGGCGTCCTGTACCGAATCCGATTTTGTCGCGAACGATACGTCGAAGAAGATTCGCCTTACGCCGGCAGCGTTCAGCCGGTCGATCAATTCGATATGACGATGGCGCGACCAAGGCCATGAGCCAATCTCTTCCAGACTGGGATCATCAATGCCAATCGCGACGATCTGCCCCGACGGCGCGCGTGGACGCAGACGATCGCGCATTTCGTGCAACTTGCTCTCGATGGGCTCGGCCAGTCCTAAAATGCCCACGGCCAGCGCCGCCAGCGTCGACCAGAACAGGATCTTCCGTCCTGATCTGCGACGCGCGGCAAGGTCATCCGGTCCCTCGCGGCGGGCAAGGCGGGTCAGCAGGCGGGTAGAGCGCGCGACGTTCACACATCCGCCCTACAGGAGCTTGGTTAACGAAGACTTTGCGAGCGCAACAGCGCCCTTCCCCACGCCCGAAAGCCTTGCTATCGGCCAGCCCGAATCTCGCAACTGCGAACACCCGCCGGCACACCTCGCGGCCCAAAAGAGCCGCCCGCCGCCCGTGCCGGCCACGAAGGAAGGGACGCTCAGACATGACCGCCATCGGCCAGGACACGCTTTCCACCCGCACGTCGCTCGACGTCGGCGGCAAGCGCTATGATTATTTCTCGCTGGCGAAGGCGGCGGAGAAGTTCGGCGACATCAGCCGCCTGCCCTTCAGCATGAAGGTGCTGCTGGAGAACATGCTGCGCTTCGAGGACGGCAAGACCGTCACGACCGAGGACGTGCAGGCGATCGTCGACTGGCAGAAGGATGCCCGCAGCGACCGCGAGATCCAGTATCGCCCGGCGCGCGTGCTGATGCAGGACTTCACCGGCGTGCCGTGCGTCGTCGACCTGGCGGCGATGCGCGATGCGATCACCAAGCTGGGCGGCGACGCGCAGAAGATCAATCCGCAGGTCCCCGTCCACCTGGTCATCGACCATTCGGTCATGGTCGACGAATTCGGCACGCCCAAGGCGTTCGAGGATAACGTCGAGCTGGAATATCAGCGCAACATGGAGCGCTACGAATTCCTGAAGTGGGGATCGAAGGCGCTCGACAATTTCTCGGTCGTGCCGCCGGGGACGGGCATCTGCCACCAGGTGAACCTGGAATATATCGGCCGCGGCGTGTGGTCGTCGGACGCGTCGGGCGATCATGGTGACGGCGTTGCCATCGCCTATCCGGACACGCTGGTCGGCACCGACAGCCACACGACGATGATCAATGGTCTCGGCGTCCTCGGCTGGGGCGTCGGCGGGATCGAGGCGGAGGCCGCGATGCTCGGCCAGCCGGTTTCGATGCTGATCCCCGAAGTCGTCGGCTTCAAGCTGACCGGCAAGCTGCAGGAAGGCATCACCGCCACCGACCTGGTGCTGACCGTGACGCAGATGCTGCGCGCCAAGGGCGTCGTCGGCCGCTTCGTCGAATTCTACGGTCCGGGCCTCAGCGAAATGACGCTCGCCGACCGCGCGACCATCGCCAACATGGCGCCGGAATATGGCGCGACCTGCGGCTTCTTCCCGATCGACGGCCGCACGATGGACTATCTGCGCCTGTCGGGTCGCCCGGACGAGGACATCGCGCTGGTCGAGGCCTATTGCAAGGCGCAAGGCCTGTGGCGCGAAGAGAATGCGCCGGATCCGATCTTCACCGACACGCTCGAACTCGACATGAGCACCGTCACCGCCTCGCTCGCCGGTCCGAAGCGCCCCCAGGACCGCGTGTCGCTGAGCAAAGTCGATGAAGTGTTCAACGGCGACCTGACCAAGGTGTACAAGAAGGAGCGCCCCGCGCGCGTGCCGGTCGATGGCAAGGGCCATGACATCGGTGACGGCGACGTCGTGATCGCCGCCATCACCAGCTGCACCAATACCTCGAACCCCAGTGTGCTGATCGCCGCCGGCCTCGTCGCCCGCAAGGCGCGCGAGAAGGGCCTGCAGCCCAAGCCGTGGGTCAAGACCTCGCTGGCACCGGGCTCGCAGGTCGTGACCGACTATCTCGACAAATCGGGGCTGTCGGCGGATCTGGACGCGATGGGCTTCAACCTGGTCGGCTATGGCTGCACGACCTGCATCGGCAACTCGGGCCCGCTCGCCGAGCCGATTTCGGCCGCGATCAATGGCAACGACATCGTCGCCGCGTCGGTTCTGTCGGGCAATCGCAACTTCGAAGGCCGCGTGTCGCCGGACGTCCGCGCCAACTTCCTCGCCAGCCCGCCGCTGGTCGTCGCCTACGCGCTGAAGGGCACGGTGACCGAGGATATGGTCGAAACCCCGATCGGCCAGGGCTCGGACGGCAACGACGTGTTCCTGAAGGACATCTGGCCGACCAACGACGAAGTCCGCAGCATGATGGACGCGAACATCAACGACGAGATGTTCCGCAGCCGCTACGGCAACGTCTATCAGGGCGATACCCATTGGCAGGGTATCTCGGTCGAGGGATCGGACACCTACGGCTGGCCGGCGGCGTCGACGTACATCGCCAACCCGCCCTATTTCGAGGGCATGGGCATGACACCGGCGCCGGTCGCCGACATCGTCGATGCCAAGCCGCTCGCGATCCTGGGGGATTCGATCACCACCGACCACATTTCGCCGGCCGGTTCGATCAAGGCCGACAGCCCGGCGGGCAAGTGGCTGCAGGAACGTCAGGTTTCGAAGGCGGACTTCAACAGCTATGGCGCGCGTCGCGGCAACGACAACGTCATGGTCCGCGGCACCTTCGCCAACATCCGCATCAAGAACGAGATGGTCCCCGGCATCGAAGGCGGCATGAGCCGCTATGGTGACGAGGTCATGCCGATCTACGACGTCGCCATGCGCCACAAGGCCGACGGCACGCCGCTGGTCGTCGTCGCGGGCAAGGAATATGGTACGGGTTCGTCGCGCGACTGGGCGGCGAAGGGCACCAACCTGCTGGGCGTCCGCGCGGTCATCGCCGAAAGCTTCGAGCGCATCCACCGCTCGAACCTGGTCGGCATGGGCGTGCTGCCGCTGCAGTTCGCCGAGGGCGTGACGCGCGAGACCCTGGGCCTGAAGGGCGACGAAACCTTCACCATCGACAATGTCGCGGGTCTCCGCCCGCGGCAGGACGTGACGGTGAAGCTGACGCGTGCCGATGGCTCGACCGAAAGCTTCGAGACCCGTTGCCGGATCGATACCGTCAACGAACTCGAATATTTCCTCAATGGCGGCATCCTGCAGTACGTGCTGCGCAAGCTGGCCGCTTGAGCCTGACGCGTCGAGGCGCGGTCGCGGGGGGACTCGCGATCGCCCTGGCCGGTCCGGCGGCGTTTGCCGCCGCGGCCGACGGCAGCTTCGGCATGATCGGCAAGATCACCGCAAAGCCGGGCCAGCGCGATGCGCTCGTCCGGCTTTTGCTTGCCGGGACCGGCGCGATGCCGGGCAATCTCGCCTATCTGGTCGCCGAGGACCGCGGCCAGGCCGACACGATCTGGGTGACCGAGGCCTGGGATAGCGAGGCGAGCCACAAGGCGTCGCTCACCCTGCCCGCCGTCCGCGACGCCATACGCCAAGCCATGCCGCTGATCGCCGGCTTCGATACTGTCGCCACCACCCGCCCGGTGGCACGCGCATGAAGGCCGTCGCCGCCCTGCTGCTGGCAATGCTCGTCACTCCCGCTGGTGCTCAGGAAACAGCGCGCGGGCTGACCGGGGCCTATGATCCACAGAACCCCTTCGCCCGAATCCTGCGTGGCGAACGGCCGGCATCGAAGGTTCATGAGGACGCGACCGTGCTCGTCCTGATGCCGCTGACGATGGCGAAGCCCGGCCATGTCCTGGTGATCCCCAAGCGATTGGGGGTGCGCAATCTCCTCGACCTGACCCCGGCCGAGCTCGCCGCGTGCATGGTCGCCGCGCAAAAGGCCGGCCGCGCGCAGATCGCGGCCCTCGGCGCGACCGGGTTCCAGATCCGACAGAATAACGGTGGCGACGCGGGGCAGGAGGTGTTCCACCCGCATTTGCACGTCATCCCATTCGTGGGACCGGACAAAGCCTTGCGCCCGGACGCGGATCGCAACACACGCGAGGAACTCGATGCGATGGCCGCGCGATTACGGGCGGCTTGGCCGAAGGAGTGATGTGATGCGTACCGCCCTGCTCGCCGCTGCCCTGTTGATCCCGACCGCAGCCATTGCCGCCCCTGCCCCGGTCACCGGCCGCTGGCTCACGGTGGAGGGCAAGGCGATCGTCGAGATCGCACCCTGCGGCGCACAACTGTGCGGGCGGATCGTCAAGGTGTTGAAGCCACGCCCCGGCGGCCCCGCAGTCGACGTCAACAACCCCGACCCAGCCAAGCGTCGCCAGCCGATCGAGGGGCTGTCGATCCTGACCGGCTTCGCGCCAAAGGGCGATCGCTGGGGTGGGCGCATCTATGATCCGGAAAGCGGCCGGACCTATCGGTCGGAGCTGTCGGCCGAGGGCAATACGCTGAAGGTGAAGGGCTGTTTCGGCCCGTTCTGCCGCAGCCAGGACTGGACGCGTCTGCGCTGAGCCAAAACGGGACGCGAGCGAGTCGCCTTCCTGTTCAATAGGATGCTATCCCTTCCGCAGAATAGCGGGAGTGTCATGTGAAAAAGCCCCAGACCGTCGCCAGCCTGACGGAGCTCGGCCGCGTTCAGCTGTCGAAGAGTTTTTTCCTGCGCGATTTCCTGCAGTCGGAAACCGCGGCGATGCACGGCCTGTCGAACGTGCCCGACGATCCCGACCTGGCGATCGCCGCCGGCACGCGACTGTGCGAGGAGTTGCTGGAGCCGCTGCAAGATGCATTCGGGCGGATCGCGGTCCGCTCGGCGTATCGCTCGAGCGAGGTCAACGCTTTGTGCCACGCCAAGGGCTATGGCTGCGCGTCGAACGAGCGCAACGCCGCCTATCATATCTGGGACCGGCGTGACGCCAAGGGGCATATGGGCGCGGCGGCCAGCATCATCGTGCCGAGCTTCGCCAACCGTTTCGACCAGCCGGGCGACTGGAAACGGCTGGCGTGGTGGATCCACGACCATCTTCCCTATGCGACGATGGAATTCTTTCCCACCAAATGGGCGTTCAACCTGGGCTGGCACGAGCGCCCCTTGCGTGCGATCATGAGCCATATCCCGGGCGACCGCGGCTATCTGACCAAGCCCGGCATGCCGGGCCATGAGGAGCGGCACGAAGCCGAGTGGGCAGGAATTCTGCCGGCCTAGAGCATTGGCGGCGCGGTTGGCATGCCCGCCCATCGTCGAGCGAGGAGGGACGTATGAAGCAGGCTTGGATTGCCGGTCTTTTGCTATTTAGCGCAGCGACTACCGCCGCGCAGACAAAAGAATCCATCCTCGATCCGGCGCGGGCGATTGCGGCAGCCGATGCCTCTCGCACGGGCTATCACGGTCGGTTCGCGATGACGGTCCTGTCGACCGGCACGTCGCGAACCGCGACCTATCTGAACGCCACGGCCGATTATCGCGCGCCCGATGCGCTGACGTTCCGCCTGGCGCCCAATGTCGCCGCGGCGATGGAAAAGCGCTACGGCGCACCGGCCGATCAATATTTGAAGGGCAAGCGTGTGACGGTCGAAGGCATCGTTCAGCGCCGGATGATCGTGAACTCTCGCTACGGCAAGGCAGAAAGTTTCAATCGCTGGACCCACGAGGTGTACGTCCGGTTACCCGGTCAGATCATCGCGGTCGAATAGGATCGGGGACGCGGCTGGCGCGCCGATCGCTCAATCGGCCGTCGGCACTGCCATAAGCCGCGCGAACTTGGTCTTGAACGCCGCCAGCGCCGAACCCGACAGCTGCTGGACGCTTTCGAACGTCACCTTGCCCGGGTTGATCGGCACGCCGTTTTTCCACAGTTCATAGTGGAGGTGCGCGCCGGTCGACATGCCGGTCGAGCCGACATAGCCGATGATCTGCCCCTTGCTCACCCGCCCGCCGCTGGCGACAGCGATGCGGCTCATATGACCGAAGCCGGTCGCCAGGCCATTGCCGTGCGACAGCTTCACGAACTTGCCATAGCCTCCGGCCCAGCCCGCCATCTGGACGACGCCGTCCATCGGCGCGCGGATCGGCGAGCCCATGGGGGCGGCGATGTCCAGGCCCTTGTGCATGCGGGCATAGCCCAGCACCGGGTGACGACGCATGCCGAACGCCGACGTCAGGCGGCCTGCAACCGGCATCATCGCGCCGGTCGAACTCTTGGCGCCGATGCCCTTGGCGTCGAACCACTGATCCTTGCCGTCCTGGTCGAACCGCACGAGCTGCAGCTTGCGCGCGTCGCCCGAGAGCCCGGCGTAGATCAGCTTTCCGAGCTGGACTTCGCCCGTTTCGGCGCGGGCACGCTCGACGATCAGGTCGAACTGCTCGTTCGATCCGATCCGGCTCATCGGCACGCGGCTGGCGATCGAGCGAATGAAGGCTTCGACCGCCTTGGCCGGGACGCCGGCGGCGCGGGCGGAGCGATAGAGGCTGGGGCCGACGCGGCCCTGAATGCGCAGCGGGGTGTGGTCGATTGCGATCGGAACGGCGGTGACCGCAAGTGCGCCGGCATCGCGCACGACCTTCATGCCCAGGTCGAACCGCGCGCGGAAGCTCAGCGATTCGAGCGGGCGGGCATCCGCCTTGTTCGCACGACGGCCGAGCGTCAGCTGAAGCTGGGTGCCGGGCTTCAGTTCGTCGAGCGGCATCCGCGCCGCGACCATGTCCGCGACACGATCCGCCTCGTCCTCGCCCACGCCGGCGCGCTCCAATGCGCGGGCGAAGGCATCGCCCGACGGCAGCGTCGTCGACAGCTCAAGGATCGGCCGCTCCGGCGTATCGGTCAGCGGGCGGACCGCGGCGGTCGGCGCGAGCCGGCGCCCCGAGGTGGCGCCATAGGCCAGCGGCGCGATCGACTGCGCGCGCGCCTCGTCCCAGTCGGCGCCCTCCATGACCGGCGCGGCGGGGCGGTAGAGGGGGTGGAAACCGGGAGCGAGCGCGATCGTGACGGCGCAAAGCGCAGCACAGGTCGCCGCCCCCCGCCACCACTCGCGGCTGCCGATGTTGGCGCCGAGGTCGGGAACCAGGTCGATGTCGCGCAGGCGGTCGTGCCAGCGATCGATCCGGCCGGCCGGATACGCAGCGGCCACCGGCGCGCGACCGAACCGCAGCGCACTCGCGCCGCCGGCACCATCCAGACCATGATCGTTGCGCAGATACACTGCGGCGCATGCCCCCGAGAAAGAAAACAGCCTGCCCCGAAACCCATCAGGCCGTGGCGGCAAGCGTTGTGGGGCGCAAAAGCTAAAGTCAAATTAACCCGGGCGGTTGTTTGCGCGGCTTGCGACGAGGCGTTGGGTGGGATCGACGAAAGGCCCGTGCCCTATGCGACGGGCAAATGGGGCTCGGCGAAGGACGGGACCGTGGCTGCCGCGGCCTGACGGTTGCCAACGCTCCGGGCCACGCCGAAGCGCAGAGCGCCGCGTTTTTGAGCAACCCGTTCCTTTTGCTTTGAAAACGCAGGCTCGTTGGGTGATTCCTTAATGCAGCCCATTGCATCCGCGCGTCCGGCGGTCGATCTTAGCCCTACGATGAGCAGTTTCGCGCGTTCCGCCGTTACCGCGGTGCTGGGTCCGACCAATACCGGCAAGACCCACCTCGCCGTCGAGCGGATGTGCGGCCATTCGAGCGGGATGATCGGCTTTCCGCTGCGCCTGCTGGCGCGGGAGGTGTACGATCGCGTCGTCAAGCTGAAGGGCGAGAAACAGGTCGCGCTGATCACCGGCGAGGAGCGGATCATCCCGCCTGACGCGCGCTATTTTCTGTGCACCGCGGAAAGCATGCCGGTCGATAAGGATGTCGCGTTTGTCGCGCTCGACGAGGCGCAGCTGGGCGCGGATCCGGAGCGCGGCCATGTCTTCACCGATCGATTGCTGTGCGCGCGCGGGCGCGAGGAGACGATGATCCTTGGTTCCTCGTCGCTGAAGCCGCTCGTTCGCACCCTGGTGCCCGAAGTGGAAGTGATCGAGCGACCGCGCTTTTCGACGCTGAGCTATGCCGGCGCCAAGAAACTGTCGCGCCTGCCCAAACGATCGGCGATCGTCGCCTTCTCGGCCGAAGAGGTCTACGCCGTCGCCGAAGCGATTCGCCGGATGCGGGGCGGAGCGGCAGTCGTGATGGGCGCGCTGTCGCCGCGCACGCGCAACGCCCAGGTCGCGATGTTCCAGGCGGGCGAGGTCGATTACCTCGTGGCGACCGATGCGATCGGCATGGGGCTGAACATGGACGTGGCGCATGTCGCCTTCGCCTCGCTCACGAAGTTCGACGGCCGCCGCACCCGCCGCCTGACCGTGCCCGAAATGGCGCAGATCGCCGGCCGCGCCGGACGGCACCAGCGCGACGGCACCTTCGGTGCGCTGGTCGAGGAGGGACCCGGCGCCTTCACCCCCGAAGAGGTCTTCGCGATCGAAGACCATCGTTTCCAGACGCTCGACTTCCTCTACTGGCGCGAGGGTGAGCCCGACCTGTCGTCGGTCGACGCGCTGCTCGCCAGCCTGGAGCGCAAACCTGGCGAGATCGTCCTTCGCGCGGCACCCGAAGCGCTCGACGTGTCGGTATTGAAGCGTCTGTCGAACGAGCATGTCGTGCTGAACCGCGCGCGCTCCCCGGCTGGCGTTGCGCGACTGTGGGCGGCGTGCGGCATCCCGGATTTCCAGAAGCTGGGCGTCGAGCCGCACAGCCGTTTCGTCGCGCGCGTTTTCACGCATCTGACCGAAGGCAACGGCCACATCCCCTTCGCGTGGTTCGCGAGCGAGATCGCGCGGCTGGATACGGTCGCAGGCGACGTCGAGACGATCGCCGGACGGATCGCTGCGACGCGGACCTGGGCGTACATCGCGCACCGCAAAGGCTGGCTGGCCGACCCGTCGGAGGCACAGGCCCGTGCGCGCGCGCTGGAGGAGCGGCTGTCGGATGCACTGCACGAGCGGCTGACCCAGCGCTTCGTCGACAAGCGCACGACCGCGCTGCTGCGCACGATCGGCGCCGACCACCGCCATCTGCCCGTCACCATCGGCGAACAGGGCGAAGTGAGCGTCGAGGAGCATGAGATCGGTCGACTCGACGGCTTTCGCTTCACCGTCGCCGCCGATGCCCGCGCGACCGACAAGCGTCTGTTGCTCGCCGCGGCCGAGAAGCGGCTGGCCGGTGAACTCGGCAAGCGCGGCGCGGCGCTGGCCGAGGCGCCGGATGCGGACTTGGGGCTCGACGATGGTCCCATCTTGTGGCGCGGCGCGGACGTCGCACGGCTGGGACCGGGGCCGCGGCTGACCCGACCGGCGATCATCGTCGACCGCGCGCTCGACTGCCTGGACAAGCCGGTGCGGGAAGCCGTCGTGGGTCGACTGACACGCTGGGTGACGGAGCAGACGCGGCGACTGACCCCCGCCCTCGCCCGGCTGGACGCCCTTGCAGACGATGCCACCGCCCCGCCCGAGTTGCGCGCGGTCGCGATCGCACTCGCGGAAGCCGGCGGGCTGGCCGATCGCGCGACCGTCCCCGACGTCGAGCGGATCGACCCGCGCGCGCGACGGTATCTGCGCGACCTGGGGATCACCGTCGGCACGCTCGACCTGTTCGACCCGCGGTTGACGCGTCCGGGGCCGGCGCGGTGGCGCGCGGCGTTGCTCGCGGCGCGCGGGCGGACGACGGTGCTGCCGCCGGACGGCGCAACGGTGATCGCCGGCGGCGCGCCGATGGCGGGTTTCCGACGGGTCGGCACGCAACAGGTCCGGCTCGACCTGGTCGAACGCATCGCCCGTGCGGCGCATGAGGCGCGTGGCGACAAGGGCCCGCGCAAGCCTTTTGCGCCCGATCCTGCGCTTGCCACCTCGATCGGCGTCACGCCCGACACGCTCGCGAAGCTGATGGTGCGCCTTGGCTTTCGCGCGGTGAAAGGCGAAGCGCCGGCCTGGGTCTGGCAGGGCCGGCCGAAGCTCGTGTCGCCGAAGAAGGCGGAACCGCCCCGGCGTGACAACGCCTTTGCCGTGCTCGCGGGTCTCGGGAGTCCGCGTGGCTGACACGATGCGCCTCGACAAGTTCCTGTGGTTCGTGCGTTTGGCGAAGACGCGTAGCTTTGCGCAGGAAGTGGCCGAGGCGCGGCATCTGCGCATCGACGGGCGAGTGATCGAAAAGGCTGCCGCCGGCGTCCGCATCGGCAATACGCTGACCTTCCCCCTTCACGGCCGCGTCCGCGTCATCCGCGTGCTCGCGCTGCCCACCCGCCGCGGCCCGGCGCCCGAAGCGCAGGCCTGTTACGCCGATCTGGGGGCTGAGAACGTCTCGCAGAACCGCACAGGCGATTGACGCACCGGGAAACGGCCAATAGCGGGGGCCGCGTTCGAAGGAGTTGCCCCAATGACCTATGTCGTCACCGATGCCTGCATCCGCTGCAAGTACATGGACTGCGTCGAGGTCTGTCCGGTCGACTGTTTCTATGAGGGCGAGAATATGCTCGTCATCAACCCCAGCGAGTGCATCGACTGTGGCGTGTGCGAGCCCGAGTGCCCGGCCGAGGCGATCCTGCCCGACACCGAAAACGGTCTCGAAAAGTGGCTGGAGCTCAACACCACCTTTTCTGCCCAATGGCCCAACGTCACGCGCAAGCTCGACCAGACCCCGCCCGACGCCGACGAGCACAAGGGTGAAGAGGGCAAGTTCGACAAATATTTCTCGCCCGAACCCGGCGCTGGCGACTGAGATCGGGACGGTGCGGTAGCGTGCCTGCCGCTACGGCAGCCCTGCCCGCACCGGTAATCGGCGGTTTTCGGCCTTTTCCGAATCGCTTGCCTGTGTCGTGACACTGGTAATTTTATTGCGGACGTGTTAAATGGTCCGGGACGAGGGCGATGGATTCGCCGCTCGCCCGGAGAAGCACAGACCTGCCCCGACGTCGCCGACCGGTCCTCGGTCGCGCGCATCTTTCATGTCGGGCCAGTGAACACGGAAAGGCTCAACGCACATGGCTGCTAAGGCGCTGTCCTTCGTTGTCGGCGATTATGTCGTTTACCCCAAGCACGGCGTTGGTCGTGTTATCGAGCTCCAGAAGCAGGAAATCGCGGGCACCAGCCTCGAACTCTATGTGCTGCGCTTCGAAAAGGAGCGCATGACGCTCCGTGTGCCCACTAACAAGGCCGAGAGCGTCGGCATGCGCAAGCTCAGCAGCGACAAGACGCTGCGTGAGGCGCTCGACACGCTGAAGGGCAAGCCCAAGGTCAAGCGCACCATGTGGTCGCGCCGCGCGCAGGAATATGAAGCGAAGATCAATTCGGGCGACCTCGTGTCGATCGCCGAAGTGGTCCGCGACCTGTTCCGCCCCGACGATCAGCCCGAGCAGAGCTATTCGGAACGCCAGATCTTCGAAGCTGCCGCCAGCCGCCTGGCGCGCGAACTGGCCGCGATGGAAGAGGTCGACGAACCCAAGGCGCTGGTGAAGATCATCGACATCCTGAAGGCCGCGGCACCGGCCTATGCCAAGGAAAAGGCGCTCGCCTGATCCACGCATTCCGGATGAAATTTGAAAGGGGCGGCCGGCAACGGTCGCCCCTTTTCATTTGCGCGTCGGCCGTTTGTGTATTATTCATACAACACACAAACGGGAGATGGTCGATGCGGTTTCTGATGGTCCTGGCAGCCTTGCCCCTGGTCGCGTGCGGCAGCATCGCCAGCGGATCGAACAAGGGCGAGCCCGCCGCGGAAAGCGGCAGCGGCACCGCGCGCAGCTTCCAGGTCGCCGATTTCACGAAGGTCGAACTTGCCGGCGCCGACGATATCGACGTGCGGGTGGGCCAGGGCTTTTCGGTGCGCGCCGAGGGGCCGGCCGATCAGCTCGACAAACTCGACATCCGTCGCGACGGATCGACGTTATGGGTCGGCCGCAAGCGCGAGAAGGGCAGTTGGTCGATCGGCCGCGGCAAGGGCGTGAAAATCTATATCACCATGCCGGCGATCGAAGGCGCATCGCTCGCCGGGTCGGGAAATCTCTCGGTCGATACCGCCCGCGCAAAGTCCTTCGAAGCGAGCCTTGCCGGGTCGGGCAATCTGCGGCTCGGCCGTGTCGAGGCCGAAGATATCGAGGTCGATCTGGCCGGGTCGGGCAACGTCGATGCCGCCGGACAGGTCGGCAAGCTGGAGGTCAACATCGCCGGATCGGGCAACGTCCAGGCGCCGGCGCTGAAAGCCGCGGAAGCGGAAATCTCGATCGCCGGATCGGGCAATGTCGCCGCCGAGGTCAACCGTTCGGCCAAGATCAGCCTGATGGGATCGGGCGATGTGACGCTGACCGGCGGCGCGCGGTGCGATTCGACCAAGATGGGGTCGGGCGAGATCAAGTGTAGCTGATTCGGAGGTGTATTGAACCACCGCGCCCCGGCGAAGGCCGGGGCCCCAGTTACAGGTAGCGCGGTAAGCTACGGACCGACCTGTCGAACCGGGCCCGGCCTCCGCCGGGACACGGTCAACATGGTCGTTCACGACACGGCCTTGCGGGTGTCCCTCGGCCCGGGACCGAGGAGTGAAACACCAACGCGCCTTCGGCAACCATACGCGGGCCGCTTGCGGATCGACCGGCAAGGTGCGACCGTCCCGCCATGATCCGCCGCCTTGCCGTCCTCTCCCTCGTCGCCTGCGCCACCCCGGCCCACGCCGACGAGCGCCGCTACATGCTGACCGATTTCGACGCGATTCGGATCGAAGGACCCTATGAGGTCGGCGTGACCACCGGCAGCGCGGCGTCGGCTGTCGCCACCGGGACGCCCCGCGGGTTCGAGAGCATCAACGTCCGCGTCGAAAATCGGACCCTGGTCGTCAGCGCCGGCTTCGCGAAATGGGGCGGCTATCCCGGCGCAAAAGGCGCCGCGCCGCGGATAGCGGTGACCGTGCCTGCCGTGCGCAGCGCGAACGTGCAGGGCGGCGCCCGGCTGACGATCGACAAGGCGGTGGGGCAGAAGGTCACGCTGCAATTGCTCGGCGCCGGCTCGATCACGGTCGCGACCGTCAAGGCGGACAATCTGGAGGCGGGCGTCGTCGGCAGCGGTGCGATCGTGATGGGTGGCACCGCCCGACGCGCCCGCTTCCTCGCCAACGGCGCCGGCTCGATCGACGCAGCCGCCGCCACGATCGATGCGCTGGTGGCCGACTGGCAGAGCGTCGGCGCCGCCAAGGCCACGGTGCGCTACACGGCGGAAATCTATGCTCGCGGACAGGGGCCTGTGGAGATTCTGGGGAACGCGGCGTGCAAGGTCGCCGGCGCAGGCCCGGTGAGTTGCGGGAACATCACGGGGCGGCGGGATTAACCCCCCCCCCCCCGGCCTTTCCGCGACGGCGGCAATCAGGTCCGGCTGAATGTCGTGAGGTCCGCTGACGTCGGCGCCTATCGATCTTCGGCTTTGTAGGAACAACGAATCAGGCGGCGTGCGCCGCGCCCCTCACCCGAACAACGGCAGCCCGCGTTCTTGCCGCGCGACGAAATTGGACACCGTGACGCCGACCAGCCGAATGCCCTTCGGTGTCGGCAGGACGGATCGGATCAAGCCCAGCGCTGCGGTGCGCAGTCCATCATGGCTGTCGACCGGCAGGGACAGCGTTTGACTGCGCGTAATCTGCTGAAAATCGGCATATTTGACCTTTACCGTCACCGTCCGCCCGAAGGCGCCGGCGGTCTCGCACCATGTCCACACGTCGTCGGCCATTTCGATCACCCCTGCCTCGATTTCGGCATCCGCGGTCAGATTGCGATCGAAGGTCGTTTCCGAGCCCGAGGATTTGCGAACGCGATCGGGGTTGACCGGGCGCTCGTCCTCGCCGCGGGCGATGGCGTAGTACCAGCCGGCGCTGCTGCCGAAATTCGCGCGCAGGAACGCCATCGAACAGGCGCGCAGGTCCGCGCCCGTGTGGATGCCCAGCCGCTCCATCTTCGCTGCGGTGACGGGGCCGACGCCGTGGAAGCGCGCGACGGGCAGCGTTTCGACCCACGCCGCTCCCATGTCGGGCGTCACCGCGAACTGACCGTTGGGCTTGCGGTGGTCGGACGCGAGCTTCGCCAGGAACTTGTTGTAGGAAATGCCGGCCGAAGCGGTGAGGCCGGTTTCCTCCAGGATGCGCGCTCGGATCGCCTTCGCGGTCGCCCAGGCGGTCGGCAGTCCGGCGAGATTGGCGGTGACGTCGAGATAGGCTTCGTCGAGCGACAGCGGTTGAATGATCGGCGTGAATTCGGCGAAAATGGCGTGGATCTGCCGCGACACCGCCTTGTAGACGTCGAAGCGCGGGCGGACGAAGACCAGTTGCGGACAGCGCCGAAGCGCGGTGATCGAAGGGAGCGCCGATCGCACGCCGAATGCGCGGGCCTCGTAACTCGCCGCCGCGACGACGCCGCGCGCGTTGGGTGATCCGACGGCGACCGGCTGGCCCTTCAGCGATGGATCGTCACGCTGCTCCACCGACGCAAAAAAGGCGTCCATGTCGATGTGGATGATCTTGCGCGGGTCGGCGGACACGCCGCCCGACATGGGTGCGCAGACGGCGGCGCTCAATGGAAATCGCGGGATTTGATGGGAATCGCGTCTTCCGGATCGCAGCCGTTGTTGAACGCCTTGTGATAGTCGGAGCGCACGCGCGGTTGCCAGCCGGGATCGCCGCGGTCGGGGGCCCCGCCATGGGTCGCGCCGTCGCCGCGTGTCGTCAGCCGCGGAAGATCGACGTCGCCGACCTCGCGCAGCATCCAGCTGTAATCGACGATGCGATCGACGATGACGTGGATGACCAGCCCCTCCTTCTGCACGCGTCCCTGCACACCGATCATCGTCGCCGACATGACCGTGCGGCGCTGCGCCTCGAACCGGTCGGGCCACAGGATGGCGTTGGCAACGCCTGTTTCGTCCTCGATGGTGATGAACAGCACGCCCTTGGCGCTGCCGGGCTTCTGGCGGACCAGGATGACCCCAGCGACCTCGACCTTGCGCCCGTCCTTGATCCCCGCCAGTGCCGCGGCGGGCACGATACCGGCACGTTCCAGCCGTGGGCGCAGGAACGACAGCGGGTGGGCGCGCAGCGACAGCTGGGTCGAGCGATAATCCTCGACGACCTCGCGCCCCGCGGTCAGCGGCGTGAGCGCGACGGCAGGCTCGCGCACCTCCATCGCGTCTAGGAGCGGAAGCGATTTCTCGCCCAGCGCCTTCACCGCCCAGAGCGCCTGACGGCGATCGTGGCCGAAACAGCGGAAGGCATCGGCCCGGGCGAGCCGTTCGAGCGCAGCGGGCTTGACCCGCGATCGGCGGAAGACGTCGGGAATCGAAGTGAACGGCCCACCGGCCGCCCGCGCGGCGAGGATGGCGTGGGCATCGGCCTGGGCGAGGCCCGCGACCATGTTCATACCCAGGCGGATGGGGCGCAGGTCTGCCCAGTCGGCCTCCGAGCCGGCGAAACGAGCGAGTCTTGGCCCTCTCCCCTTCAGGGGAGCGTCAGGTGAACCGCGCCCCGCGCGGTTCAGATCAGGCTGGGGGCCTGATCCACCTGACGCTGGTCGGGAGAGGGGGCGGTGTCTCACCGGGACCTGAGCCTGCTGCACTGCCCGTCTCCCAACCCTCTCCCTGCAAGCGGGGAGAGGGCTTAGAAGCCGCGTATCCCAATCGCTGTCGTTCACGCACACCGGCTCGACGACCACGCCATGCTCGCGCGCATCGCGCACGATCTGTGCCGGCGCGTAGAAGCCCATCGGCTGCGCGTTCAGCAGCGCTGCGCAGAACACGTCCGGGTGATGGCATTTCATCCAGCACGAAGCATAGGCGATCTTGGCGAAGGACGCGGCGTGGCTTTCGGGAAAACCATAGCTGCCAAAACCCTCGATCTGCTTGACCAGGCGTTCTGCGAAATCGAGCGAGATGCCGTTCTTGAGCATGCCGGCGATGAGTTCATCATGGAAATGACTGACTCCACCGGTGAATTTGAACGTCGCCATCGCCTTGCGCAGGCTATCCGCCTTGCTGGGTGAAAAGCCCGCGCCAACGATCGCAACCTTCATCGCCTGTTCCTGGAACAGCGGCACGCCCATGGTCTTTTCCAGCACCTCACGCAAAGCGGTATTCGGATATTCGATCGCCTCCTTGCCCTCGCGCCGCCGCAGATAGGGATGCACCATGTCGCCCTGGATCGGCCCCGGCCGGACGATCGCGACCTCGATCACCAGATCGTAGAATTCCTTAGGCTTCATCCGCGGCAACATCGACATCTGCGCGCGGCTTTCGATCTGGAAGACTCCTAGCGTGTCGGCCTGCTGGATCATCGCGAACGTGTCGGGACAATCGACCTGCATTTCGTCCGACGCCATGGTCAGGCGGAGTCCCTTATGCTCGGCAAGCAATTCGAACGCCCGGCGCATACACCCGAGCATGCCGAGGCCGAGGATATCGACCTTCATCAGCTTCAACTCTTCGATATCGGCCTTTTCCCATTCGACGACGTGACGATCCGCCATCGCTGCGGGCTCGATCGGCACCAGCGTGTCGAGGCGATCCCGCGTCAGGACGAAGCCGCCGGGATGTTGCGAGAGGTGCCGCGGCGTCCCGATCAATTCCCGGGCGAGTTCGAGCGTGAGGGCAAGGCGCGGGTCGGTCTTGTCGAGGTTGAGTTGATCGACGTGCTGGTCACGCACCCCCTCCTCCGACCAGCCCCAGACCTGGCCGGCCAGCGCAGCAGTCATATCCTCGGACAGGCCCATGACCTTGCCGACCTCGCGCACCGCGCCGCGCGCACGGAAGCGGCTGACGACCGCGGTCAGCGCCGCGTGATCGCGACCATAGGTGTCGTAGATCCACTGGATCACGTCCTCGCGCCGCTCATGTTCGAAATCGACGTCGATATCGGGCGGTTCATGACGGTCTTCGGAAATGAAGCGTTCGAACAACAGCTTGTGCTGGACGGGGTCGATCGACGTCACACCCAGCACGAAACAGATCATCGAATTCGCCGCCGACCCACGCCCCTGGCACAGGATATTCTGGCTGCGCGCATAATCGACGATCGCGACGACGGTCAGGAAATAGGGCGCGTATCGCATCTTTTCGACGAGCCGCAGTTCATGGCTGAGCAGCTTGCGATATTTCTCGGTCGGGCAGCCGCCGTACCGCTTGTTCAGGGCGCGCCAGGCGAGCTTTTCCAATGCCTTTTGCGGGCTGTGCGCCGACATCACCCGTTCGTCGGGATATTGATATTCCAGGCTGCGCAGGTCGAACCGACAGCGTTCGACGATCCGTTCGACCGCGTGCAGCGCGTCGGGATAATCGGCGAAGCGGCGCGCCATCTCGGCTGGTGGCTTCAGGTGCCGGTCGACGCTGCGTTCGCGGGCCAGGCCCAGGTCATCGATCGTACAACCGTTACGGATCGCGGTGACGACATCCTGCAGCATCCGTCGATCGGGATGATGATAGAGCACATCTCCCGTCGCAAGCGGGATCAGGCCATGCGCACGGGCTGCCTCCGCCGTGGAGCGCAGGCGCAAGGCATCGCCCGGCCGGCGAAGATGGGTCAGGCAGACATGGCCGCGGTCGGGGCCGAACACATCGGCCATCCAGGCGAGCGCGCGGGGCACGGGATCGGCATCGGCGACCAGGGCACCGATCAGTCCGTCGCAATGCGCAGCCACATCTTCCCAATGGAGAAAGCACTGCCCCTTTTCGCCCTTCTGCGGGTCGGCGCGCAGCTTGCCGCGGGTCAGCAGTGTCGTCAGCCGGCTCCATGCCGCCTTGTCCTCCGGCCAGACGAGCAGCGAACTGCCGCAGACCAGGTCGAGCCGGCAGCCGGGGATCGACCGCACGCGAATGCCATGCTTCTTTTCGACCTCATCGCTCGCGTAGAGCGCCCGCACCACGCCCGCGACCGAATTGCGGTCGACGATGCCCAGCGCCGGCATGCCCATCACCGCAGCCTGGGCGAACAGTTGCTCACACGACGACGCGCCGCGCAGGAAGCTGAAGTGGGTGGTGACCTGGAGTTCGCTGTAGGTCATTGGCCGGCACGCCCGACATGACTATATGACATGTACATTTCGGGAAGGTCGGTCATGAACAAGATCGTCAGCGCCAGCGAGTTCAAGGCCAAGTGCCTGCGCCTGATCGAGGAAATGCAGGCCGACGGGGTGCCGATCACCATCACCAAGCGGGGCAAGGTGGTGGCGGAAGTGACGCCGAAGGCGGAGGCACCGCGCAAATCGGTGATCGGCATGCTACGCAGCCCCGACTATCGATCGGACTGGGACCATGAGGCGCCCACAAGCGACCCGGACGATTGGGACGCGCTGCGGTGATCGTCCTCGACACCCATGCGCTGATTTGGGTGGTTCGTGACGATCGAAATCTTGGCCAAAACGCTCGCGCGATTATCGACAACGCCACCCGCACGACGGGTCTGATCGTTCCAGCATTCTGTGCCTGGGAAATCGCACAGATTGAAAGACGTCAAAATCTGACATTTGAAGGCGGTGTTGTGGCCTGGTTTGAACGCATTCTTGCCGAACCCGGCTTTCGCCTGAGCCCACTCGTTCCCAAAATTGCCGTCGGCAGTGTGATGCTTGATTGGAAGCACAAGGATCCTGCGGATCGCATCATGGTCGCAACGGCGCAGTATCATGACATGGCATTGCTGACCGCCGATCGGACCATCCTGCGCTATGCCGCCGACGGGCATGTGAAGGCGATCGACGCCCGTCGTTAACGCCCGCATCACCCGAACCACCCGTGCAGGAACCAGTTGAGGTCCCCTGTTTCCGCGCGCTCGCCGTCGCCGCGGCGGTAGAGCCAGAAGCGCGTGCCGGCGTCGTCCTCGACACAGAAATAGTCGCGGATGGCGGTGCGTTCGGCCGCACGGCGCCACCATTCGCCGGCGATGCGTTCGGGGCCGTCGGAGCGTGCGACCGTCACGGTGCGGCCGCGCCAGACGAAGCGGCGGGGCGCGCCGTCGGGCATTACCGACAGGACGTTGTCGATCCGCTCCGGCCGGGCAAGCAGGCGCACCGGGCGCGGCCAGCGAGGGTGCCAGGGCGGGACGACCGTACGGGTATCGAGCGTGCGGACGTCATCGGGCTTCAGCCTGGGCGCGGCACGGGTCGGCGGGTCGAGCGGCGGGGCCGGCGCCGCGCTGCGTTCGGGGACGTCGCTTTCGACCGGACGCACTCGCCACAGCCGACGACCCAGAGTCGCCAGCGTGTCGACCAATGGGGCCAGGTCGGGTTCGGCCTCCCCGGCCAGTTCGGCGCTAAGCGCCTCGGCTCCTAGTCGATCGGCAGCCCGCAGGTACAGGGTCAGCGCATCGATGCCGTAACCGGGTTCGACGTCGCCGATTCGGCGGACGAGCAGACGCAGGATGTGGCCCCCGTCCCGGCTCGGGCGGGCGAGACCGATACGGATGTGCTGCGGCACCGCATCGATGCGGTCGGCGATCACCTCGATCCGCCGCGCGCCCAGACCTGCAGTTGCGAGCTCGGCCGTCAGGCGGGGCACGAGCGTACCCAGCCAATGTTCGATCGCCTCGGCGGTGGCGATCGGTTCGGCGAAGCGCTGGGTGATGGCGATCGGTTCGGGCGGGACGACGGGCGTCAGCGGATCGGGCAACCGTCCGAGAGCCTGGTCGAGCCGGGTGACGGTGCCCGGACCGAACCGACGCGCGAGCGGTCCGCGCGCGACATCCGCCAGCATCCCGATCGTGTCGATGCCCAGGCGGCGCAGCAGTTCGATCTGCGGCTCCGCCAGGGCCAGCGCGGCGACCGGCAGCGGGGCGAGCGCGGCGGCATCGTCGTGCGAATGGACGATCCGCGCCGGGCCATAACGGGCGAGCGCATGCGCGGCGGTCGCGGAATGGGCGACAGCGATGCGCGCGGTGAATCCGCGGCGCGCGAGTTGGCGAACGATGCGCCGGGCCATCGCGGCCTCGCCACCATGTAGATGTTCGGTACCGGTAATGTCGATCAACAGACCCGCCCTGCCGTCGATCGCGACCGTCGGCGACACGCGGCGGGCAAGCATGATCGCCAGCGCGGCGAGATCGGCGGCGTCGCCCTCAGGGTCGTAATCGCGAACGTCCAGCCCGGGGGTCTGGGCGCGCGCCTGGGTCAGCGCCATGCCGCGGGTAATGCCGAGCGCGCGGGCGTGCGTGCAGGCGGCGGCGATCTCCACACGCGGACCGGTCTTGTGGACGAGAACGAGGGGAGCGCTTTGGTCCTCCCCAGAATGGGGGGGTGCATCAGCCGAAGGCTGGTGGAGGGGGGCTTCCGCAAGCGACCCGTTTGCGGCCTGCCCCCTCCACCGCTCTACGAGCGGTCCCCTTCCCCGTGCCGGGGAGGATCGGGCGCCTTCGTCGGGACGCATCGCCTTGAACGGGTGCGGGGCGGCTTCGCTGCGGCGGCCGAGCTCGCGCATCGGGGGCTGCTGATGTGCGGGGAGCGTCGCGAGAGCCGCTTGTACTTCCGCACGCGCCCAACGCGCGCCGGGTCGCCAACCGCCGCCGCGGGGGACGGAGCAGGCGTTGAGTTGTTCGGCCGCGACCTGGGTAGCGAGGGATTGCACGGTGCCGGTCAACCCGCCGTGCTCCCGCGTAGGCGGGAGCATAGAGCCACGAGCGATGGGTTCGCCGCCCTGGGCTCCGGCCTTCGCCGGAGCACGCGAGGGTACGGGGGCACGCGAGAGACTCTCGCCTGCTCCGCCGCAAGCCAAGCTTGCGTCGTCGGACGCGCTTTGCGCACCGGCCGGGTCGGACGCTGCGCGGCCGTCGGCGCGCATCGGCGCTGTCGCGCCTGCGTCACGCGGCTGCCGCTTCGCGGCGAGCCGCTCGACCGACCACTCCGGCAGGTACAGCGCAGCGACCCGTTTCATCGCAAGCCTCCAATTCCCAGGCGCCCGGGGCGCCACCCTTTTGTCGAACCAGTTCCACCCGCCAGCGTGATCGCCCCACCCCCGCGACGGGCAGCGGGGTGGAGGGCGCGGTGGCGATCCGCCAGCGGGTGACCGCAGCGGAAGGGGCGGCCAGCGGGTCGTCGTCGGTGGAGACATGGCGTTTGAGCAGCAATGCGATCGTCCGCCCGCCCTCCGCCGCCAGTTGCAGCCGACGCGTCGCGGCAAGCCCTGCGCGTTTCGCCTCGCCGATCACGGCGCCAAGCGAACGGTGCCGCAAGCCTTCTTCCATGATCGCCAGCAGGTCGGCGTCATCCTGTGCCTCGGCATAGATTACGCGGTGGGCGGCCAGCCCCGCCTGCGCCAGGCCCGGCGCGAACAGGTCGCGGCGCCGGACCACCCACAAGACCGGGCCCCAGGCGCGCGCGGCGATGCCCGCCATGAACAGGGTCGCGGCGGCATCGTCGCCCATGCTGGCCGAAGCACCGGCGACTTCGTGGAGCGCATCGAGCCGCAAGCCGGTCGAAGCGAGCGTGCCGTCGATCGCGCCGATTCCGAACGGCAAAGCCTCCCGCCGGCGGAAGGATCCGCTCTCGATCCCTCGCAATTCCTCGCGAAGGTGGGCTATGACGGCGGGGTTGGACACGCGGGGCACGACTCGCAAAACAACAGATGTTCTTATTCTGTTCCGTTTGCTCGCCGAGTCAACCGGCTGTTTTCTCTGAATTCCTCCCGAGCTTGTCTCGGGGAGGGGGACCGCAGGCCGCAGGCCGGTGGTGGAGGGGCTGGCGGCGTCCGGCGCGTGCCGCGCCGCCCCTCCACCACCCGGCTCCGCCGGGCGGTCCCCCTCCCCCAGCAAGCTGGGGGCGGAATTCGTGAGCCGCACGCCTCCTGCCACGAACCGCACTCGACCTGCGATCTCAACGCGTTAATCTTCGCGCCATCCTGACATCGCCATAGGCCGCCCATGACCTTACGCTTGACGCTCGCGCTCCTCGCCACGACTTCCCCGGTCATGGCCACCGCTCAAACCGCCGCCCCCGTCGCCACCCCGACCGCGGATGCCGCCATCCTGCTGCAGCCCTGGGGCGGCCCGAACGGCGGAGTGCCGCCATGGGACAAGGTGACGCCGGCGATGTTCCCGGCCGCCTATGATACGGCGATGGCCGAGTATCGCCGCCAGATTCATGCGATCCGCGACAATCGCGCCGTGCCGACGTTCCAGACCGTCATCGTGCCGCTGCAGCTGGCCGGCGACACGATCAGCCGGGTCGGGGCGATGTGGGGGGTCTATACCTCCAACCTCGCCACCAAGGAGGTTCAGGACATCGACCGGGTGCTGAGCCCGAAGCTCGCCGCCTTCTACGACGAACTGACGCTCGACCCGCTGCTTTTTGCCAAGATCAAGGCCGTGTACGATGGCCGCAAGGCCGCCAAGCTCGACGCGCAGCAGATGCGCCTGGTCGAGCGGACGTACCGCAGCTACGTCCGACGCGGTGCGATGCTGTCGCCGGAGCAGCGCGCGCAGGTGACGCAGCTGAACCAGCAGCTCGCCACCGCCTTCACCGACTTCGGCAGCAAGCTGCTGGCGGACGAGGAAAAATGGATCGTCATCGACAGCGAGGCGCAGCTCGACGGCGTGCCTGACAGCGTGAAGGCGGCGATGGCCGCGGCCGCGACGTCGCGCAATCTGCCGGGCAAATGGGTGGTGGTGAACACGCGGTCCTCCGCCCAGCCGGTGCTGACCTATGCCAGGGACCGGGCGCTGCGCGAGAAGGTGTTCAAGGCCTTCGTCAACCGCGGCGACAATGGTGACGCCAACGACACCAAGGCGACGATCGCGCAGATCCTGAAGCTGCGCCAGGACCGTGCCAAGCTGCTCGGTTTCAAGAACCACGCCTATTTCCGCATGGACGACACCATGGCCGAGACCCCGGCCAATGCGATGGCGCTGATGATGCGCGTCTGGCCCGCCGCAGTCGCCCGCGTGAAGGAAGAAGTCGCCGACATGCAGAAGGTGGCGGACGCCGAGAAGGCCGGCATCACCATCCAGCCGTGGGACTATCGCTATTACGCCGAGAAGGTGCGCAAAGCGAAGTACGATTTGGATGAGAGCGAGATCAAACCGTATCTCGAGCTCGGCAACATCCTGCAGGGCGCCTTCTACGCCGCCGGTCGCCTGTACGACCTGGGGTTCAAGGAAAACACCGGGCAGATCCCGGTCTTCGATCCCGACGTCCGCACCTTCGAAGTGACGAACACCAAGACCGGCCGCTTCATCGGATACTTCTACTTCGATGCCTATGCCCGACCGGGAAAGCGGTCGGGCGCATGGGCGACGACGTATCGCAGCCAGCAGAAGCTGGGCGGCGACCGCACGGTGCTCAGTTCGAACAACAATAATTTCGTGAAGGGGGCGCCGGGCCAGCCGACGCTGATCAGCCTGGACGATGCGACCACCGCCTTCCACGAATTCGGCCACGCGATCCATTCGCTGTTGCAGAACGTGACCTACCCAGGCCTCGCCGGAACGCCGCGCGACTTCGTCGAATATCCCAGCCAGGTGAACGAGAACTGGCTGCTGACCCGCGACGTGCTCGATCGGTACGCGAGGAACGCCGCCGGCCAGCCGATGCCGCAGGCGCTGGTCGACAAGATCGAAAAGTCGTCGACGTTCAACCAGGGCTTCGACACGGTCGAATATCTGTCGAGCGCGATCGTCGACATGAAGCTGCATGACCGCGACACGCCGGTGACCGACGTCGCCGCGTTCGAGCGCGAGACGCTCGCCGAGCTCGGCATGCCCAAGGAAATGGTGATGCGGCACCGTCTGCCGCAGTTCAATCACCTGTTCTCGTCGGATGCCTATTCGGCCGGCTATTACAGCTATCTCTGGTCGGAAACGATGGACGCCGACACCTGGGCGGCGTTCGAGCAGGCCGGGGTCTGGGACCGCGCGACGGCCGATCGATTCCGCACGACGCTGCTGTCGACCGGCAACGAAACCGACCGCAAGGAGGCGTACCGCCAGTTCCGCGGGCGCGACCCGGACGTCAACGCGCTGTTCAAGCGGCGGGGGTTCCCGACCAAGTAAGGCTTTCGAGCCATCAAATCCTCCCCTGCAAGGGGAGGGGGACCGCCGCCTAAGGCGGTGGTGGAGGGGTGTTCCGCTATCGAAACGGTGACATCCCTCCGTCAGGCCTGCGGCCTGCCACCTCCCCTTACAGGAGAGGATTGCTCGTCGGTCACAATCGCTCCCCTATGGCTCACGCCGCGCCATCCGACCCGCGCCGGATCAGCGTGAAGGGCAGGGTGCGATGTTCGGGCACCGCATCCACCCGCCCCACCCGCCGATCGCGGATCAGAGCGACCAGCAGGTCGATCGCCGTGCGGGCCATCTCGGCGATCGGCTGGCGGATCGTCGTCAACTCGGGCCAGATCTCGGTCGCGAGCGCGGTGTCATCGAAACCGACGACGCTCAGGTCCCGCGGCACGTCCAGCCCCAGCCGATGCGCCACCGCGACGCAGGCCGCAGCCATGTCGTCGTTGCAGGCGAAAATCGCGCTGGGACGCTCCGGACGAGTCAGCAGTCGCTCGGCCGCAAGCGCGCCAGAGCGGTAGGTAAACAGGCCCGGCATGACCAGTGCGTCGTCCAGCGTGATATCGGCCGCCGCCAGGGCCTCGCGATAACCGGCAAATCGTCGTGCGCTTGCGGTCTGGTCAGGATTGCCGGCGATGAAGCCAATGCGGCGATGTCCCTGTGCGACCAGATGCGCGGCCATTGCGCGCGCCGCGGCCTGATCGTCGATCCCGACCGCCGCCATGGCGGCCAGCGGCGCACCCGATGCGACCGCGACCGCCGGCAGCGCGGCATCGGCGATCAGGGCCTGCACGTCGATATTGTCGCACAAGGGCGCGGGCAGGATGACGCCGTCGACCCCGGCGCGCGCCAGCCGCGACGCTGCCTGCGCGATGTCTTCGGCATCGGCGCACGGCACTACGAGCAGCTGGGCGTTGATCGCCGTCGCATGCTCCAGCCCGCCGAGCAGGAAAGCGCTGAGATAGGCGGCGCTCGGGTTGGCATAGAGCAGGCCCAGGCGAAGGTCCCCCGCACTTGCCAGCGATCGCGCCGCGAGGTTGGGGGCATAGTCCAGTGCCGCGATAGCGGCTGCGACCCGCTCGCGCGTCTCGGCACGGACATTGGCCATGCCGTTGACGACGCGCGATACCGTCATCGGCGACACGCCGGCATGGCGCGCGACGTCGTCGACGGTAGCCCCGCCGCGGCGGCGACGGGGGGATTTCAGCGGAACGTCGGTGTCGGATGGCACGCCCGATATCGTGCGGCGAAGCGGTGACGGGTGCAAGCGGGAAGGCACATGTCCTCCCCTGCCAGGGGAAGCGGCGGGCCGCAGGCCTGACGGGGGGGTGTCACACCATCCGGATCGGGTGACACCCCCGACGCGCTTCGTGCCGCCCCCTCCCCTGCGAGGGGGGAGTCTCAGACGCGCTACCCGTTGACGATCGTGCCCCCATTGGGATGCAGCACCTGGCCCGACATGTAGCTCGAATCCTCGCACGCCAGGAACAGGAACGCCGGCGCGACTTCATTGGGTTGTCCCGGCCGCCCCATCGGGGTGTTCTGGCCGAAGGTCGCCAGCTTTTCCGGCGTCGCGCCGCCGAACGGGTTGAGCGGTGTCCAGATCGGCCCCGGTGCGACGGCGTTCACGCGGATGCCCTTGCCGACCAGATTTTCGGACAGCGACCGGGTAAACGCGGTGATCGCGCCCTTGGTCGAGGAATAGTCCAGCAGATCCTTGGCGCCCTGATACATGGTCACGCTGGTGCAGTTCACGATCGCAGCACCCTCGCCCAGATGCGGCAGCGCGGCCTGGACCATGTGGAACATGCCGAAGATGTTCGTCTGGAACGTACGGAGCAGCTGCTCCTCCGTGATGTCGCGAATATCCTCATCGGGATGCTGTTCGCCGGCATTGTTGACCAGCACGTCGAGCCGGCCGAACGCCTCGATCGTCTGCGCGACCGCGCGTTCGCACATCTTGCGGCTGCCGACGTCGGCACGGATGGCAAGGCCGCGGCGCCCCTCGCCTTCGATGATCCGCACCGTATCCTCGGCGTCGTCACTTTCGAGCAGATAGACGATCGCGACGTCGGCGCCTTCGCGGGCATAGAGCGCGGCGACTGCACGGCCGATGCCGCTGTCGCCGCCGGTAACGATCGCGACCTTGCCTGCCAGACGCCCGGAGCCGGGGTAGCGCGGCTGCCATTCCGGCTTGGGCTCGAGCTGGCGCTCGTGGCCGGGCAGCGCGTCTTCATGAACCATTTCGGCGGTGTCGGTGGCAGCGGTCATCACGGGTCTCCTGCAGGCGTGCCGGCTCAGCGGCCCGGCGGCGTGGGAGTTCCCGAAGGTTTTGCGGTAGATTACATGTTTCTCGGAGCAATGGTCACGGCGTATTTCGCGAAACCCGGCTGGCAGGCGCGCCGTCCGCTAAGGCGAAGGCGGCGCGCCGATGGGGTCGGGTCCGCATCCGGATCACGCCAGGAAGCCCGGACCCGGATGGCTGCTGCCAACGACGAGCAGAACGGTGGCAGCGAACGAGATGGCACTGATGGCGAGCGAGCGAAGCATGATGAAAATCCTTTTGTCTGATCTGATGTTGGTCGGACGGCGCGTTAGGCGATCGTCACGTGCGGGGCCGATGCGATCACCAGCATTGCGGTGAACAGGAGCGAGCCGAGAAGGGCGACGGTCGAGCGCTGGAGACTTTCGATGCGATAGGTCATGTCCCTGATCCTTGTCTTGTGTAGCGCCGGACGATCCGACGCTGATGCAAGGACAGTTGCAGGGGCCGTGCCAAATTCGTAAGTCATTGAGATTGCTAGAGCGACAAATCTCGTCGGCGGATTTTGCTGATTTTCTTGGGTGATTTTCGCCGTAGTTTGGCAATTTCTACCGCTGCCACGTCGGGCAAGGACGAGACAGACGTTTTGTGACGCGATCACCAGATCGCCCGGCACCGGCGATGGAGGTTATTCACCCGATCCGAACGCAGTTTCGGCCGTCGTTCTTTGCGACATAGAGGAGGCGATCGGCGCGCTGGAAGACGGTGCGCGCCGTGTCGCCACGAACGGCTTCGGCGATACCGGCCGACAGCGTGACCGCACCGAGCGGCGCGTCGGTTTCTCGCAGCTTGTACCGCTTGTCGGCAACGTGTCCGCGCGCGCGATCCAAGATGGCATGGACCTGATCCGCGGTCAGATCGCCCAACAGCACGACGAATTCCTCGCCACCATAGCGTGCGACAAAATGCCCGTCGCATTGCTCGGACAGGGCCGTACCGATCGCCTTCAGTACCCGGTCGCCAATGGCATGACCGAACCGATCATTGACCGACTTGAAATGGTCGATGTCGCACACCGCGAGCCACAATCTTTGGCCGAGGGCCAGGCGCTCGGCGAAGGCTTCCTCGAACGCGCGGCGGTTTGGCAGGTCGGTCAGTGGGTCGCGCCGCGCATTGTCACGCGCCTCTTCCAGTTCGGCGCGCAATTGCTCCGCCTCGCGCGTCGTCACTTCCAGCCGCGACTCGGCCGCCTGAACCCGCTCGGCGAGCGCGGCGGTCAGTCGAACGACCTCGTCGGTGTCCAGCGTCGTTCGGATCGCTTCGGCGCTGGCTGCCAGGTCGCGGCTGAAGTCGGCGGTGTCGGCGTGGAGGTCGGAAACGACATCGAACAGGCCTTCGATCTGCATCTGCGTGCGCGCGACCATTCGCGCCGCTTCCGCCTTCGCCTCCATCAACGCCTCGGCCGCGGGGGCGTTCGACACGTCCACGCCCAGCTCTTCGATGTCCTTGACCGTCAGGCGGACACCGCCGTCGGTCAGCGAGGCGACGGCCTTGGCCAGCGGACTGCCGGGCTGGCTGAGCACGTTGTGCGCGAAGACGTAGTTGACCGGATCAGGCGACAGCCGTTGCGCTGTCAAGAAGTCGCCGATCTGATCGAACAGGCCGGATGCCGCGCCGCGCGCGCCGGTCTGCGCTGCAGCGCCCCTTGCGACCATGCCAGAACGATTCCCGAAAGCCATCCGTAGCCGGCCTTAGAGAAGTTTTCCTAACAAGCGATTGACCAGCCCCTGCCGCACGACGGCTTCAACCCCGCTTAATCGCCTTAACCGCAGTTAGCGTTTTCTCGACATGGTGCGCGGCGTCAAGCTCGCTGTGCGCGAAAACGATGCGGCCATCGCGCCCGATGACATAGCTCGTCCGATTGGTGGCGTTGATCAGCGCGCCCGACGGCGTCTTGATCTGCCGACCGAGCGCGACGTCATATCCCGCGACGACCTTTGGCCCGGCACTCGCCACGGTAAATTTACCGGCACATTCCTTGGTCGAGAAATCGCGCAGAACCTCGACCGAGTCTGCCGACATGCCGAGCACCGTCGCACCGGCGGCGGTGAACTGCGGGATCGCCTGGGCAAAGGCCGCCGCCTCGGCGTTGCAGCCGGACGTGCCGGCGGCGGGGAAGAAATAGAGCACGACCGGCCCCTTGCGCAGCAACTGCGCCAGATGCACGTTCACGACCTTGCCCTGATAGCCGCCGCGCGTCTTGAAGTCGGGCGCCTTGGCCCCGGGGGCCAGCGCTGCGGTGGCGGGGGCGGCGGCGAGCGCCAGGGCGGCAAGAGCGAGAAGACGGCGCATCCGGTGAAAAGCCCTTTTGTTGATCCTGGCAAACCTAGCCTCGTCTGCCGCACTCCGCTAGTCGCAACATATGCCGGTATCCGCTTCCGATCTCGCCCTCGCCCATGCCCTTGCCGATGCGGCCGGCGGAGTCATCCGCCGCTATTTCCGCGCCGATTACGGGCTGGAGACGAAGGACGACGAAAGCCCCGTGACGCGCGCCGACCGCGAGGCCGAAGCGGCGATGCGCCGGCTGATCCTGGCCGAGGCACCGCGCGACGGCATCGTCGGCGAGGAGGAAGGCACGACCGTCGGGACGAGCGGGCGGCAATGGGTGCTGGACCCGATCGACGGGACCCGGGCCTTCATCGCCGGCCGCCCGATCTTCGGGACGCTGATCGCGCTGGTCGCGGACGGCTTCCCGGTGCTCGGCATCATCGACCAGCCGATCCTGAAGGAACGCTGGGTCGGGGTCATGGGCCGCGATACCGAACTGAACGGCAAGCCCGCGCGCACCCGCCGCTGTCGCGACCTTGCCGACGCATTGCTGGCGACGACGAGTCCCGCGCTGTTCAACGACGACGAACTCCATGCGTTCGAGCATCTGGACGCCAAGGTGCGATCGACCGTGCTCGGCGGCGATTGCTACAATTACGCCTGTCTGGCCTCGGGGCATCTCGACGTCGTGGTTGAAAGCGGCCTGAAGCTCCACGATTTCGCCGCACTGGTGCCGGTGGTAGAGGGTGCCGGCGGGGTCATGTGTGATTGGAACGGCGACCCGCTGCACGCCGGCAGCGCCGGCGACGTCATCGCCGCAGGCGATGCGGCGCGCGTGGAGGATATCCTCGAAGCGATGAGCTGTCGCGGTCACTGAGCGGGCGGCGCGCGATTTGCGCAAGCAAATCGCCGACTCGCCACGTCGGGCAGCGGTGCCGGCAACGCCGGCTCCGTCTGACGGCGTGGCGCCCCTAGGTCGCTCGCCGCCTTACCCCCAGCCCCAAAAAGTACACGACCAGCCCGACGACGTTCCATCCGAGGAACCACAGTTGCGTGGTGCTCGGCAGGCTCGCGAACAGGTACAGACAGCCCAGCACCGCGCCGGCCCCCACGACCCATGCTGCCGGCGTGCGGAACGGCCGGTGCATGTCGGGCGCGCGTCGGCGCATGACGAGCATGCAGACGGCGACGGCAACGAACGCCGTCAGCGTTCCCGCATTGGCCAGCGCGGCGATCGCATCGATCGGCAGGAAGCCTGCAAACACCATCACGACGGCCGCGGTGAACACGGTGATGCGCACCGGGACGCCGCGGCGCGATACCGTCGCCAGGCGTTCGGGCAGCAACCGGTCGCGCGCCATCACGAAGAAGATGCGGCTTTGGCCGTAGAGGAAGGCCAGAATGACGGTCGGCAGCGCGATGACGGCCGAGCCGGCAAGGAATGCCGCCGCGCCACCCTGCCCCAGTTCGCGCAGGATCAGTGCCAGCGGCTCCGGGCTGTCGGCAAAGCGCGTGTAACCGATCGCCCCGACCGCGGCGACCGCGACCAGCATGTAGATGGCGACGCAGGCGACCATCGACCCGACGATGCCGATCGACAGATCGCGGCCAGGATTCTTGGCCTCTTCCGCGGCGGTCGAGATCGCGTCGAAGCCGTAGAAGGCGAAGAAGATGATCGCGGCGGCTGCCATCACGCCGCGTTCGACACCCCCGTCCGACAGATGCTTGGCGAAGCCGTACGGCGAGAAGGGCTTGAGATTGGCGGCATCGAAATAGGGCAAGGCCACCGCGACGAAGACGGCCAGCGCGATCAGCTTCACCACGACCAGGATGGCATTCAGCGTCGCGCTTTCCTTGGTGCCGAGCATCAGCAGGGCGGAGACGACCGCGACGATGACCAGCGCGGGTACGTTGATGCCCCAGTTCGCGACCGCCCCATCGACCATCGTCGGCCCGTGCGTGAGCGCATCGGGCAGCGCGAGACCGAGGCCGTGGAGGAAGCCGACGGCATAGCCAGACCAGCCGACCGCCACGGTCGCGACGACGAGCGTATATTCGGCAAGCAACGACCAACCGACGACCCACGCGATGACTTCGCCGAGCACGGCATAGCTGTAGGTATATGCGCTGCCCGATACCGGCATCATCGTCGACATCTCGGCATAGGCGAGCGCGGCGCAGGCGCAGATCGCGCCCGCGATGGCAAAGGACAGGATGACCGCAGGCCCCGCGCGGTCCGCACCGACGCCGATCAGCGTCAGAATGCCGGTACCGACGATCGCACCGACGCCGAGCGCGACCAGATGCGGCCAGGACAGGGTGCGTGCCAGCTGGTGCTCCGCCGCCATCTGCGACGGTGGCACGATCGCCTTGCGCCTAAAAATCCCGCTGTCGCTCATGCCGGCTCCCCGTATCCTTTGTTACCACCGGGTGTAGCGCGCACGTCGGCCGGGTCCAAGTCTCACGATTTGTTAACCATTCCCGTCAATATCTCGTCCGCAAATCTTCAGACGAGACCGAACGATGGCGACGACGACCACAATCCGCGCCCATGAGATGGCGACCCTGCTCGACCGCGCGCCGGCCGGGATCACCACGCTGTCGCTCGACTGTTTCGACACGTTGCTCTGGCGAAATACGCATGCGCCGTGTGACGTCTTCGCCGAACTGGCCATTCCCGGCGGCGGCATCGAGCCGCGATCCTGGGCCGAACGCATCGAACATGGCCATGCGCTCAGCCGCACCGGATCGCATGAGGTGACGCTGGACGGCATCTACCGGCGCATGGTGGCGAACGGCGACGACGCGGATGTCGCGGCAGCGGTGGAACGCGAATTGCTGGCAGAAGCGCGCCATCTGTTCGCCTTCGCCCCGACCGTCGCCCTGATGCGGGCGGCCAAGGCGCGCGGTCTGCGCGTCGTCATCGTCAGCGACATGTATCTGTCGGAGACCCGGCTGCGGCGCCTGCTGGCCGACTGTGCCGGTACCGATGTGGTCGCGATGATCGACCATGTCTTCGTGTCGTGCGAATATGGTCGCGGGAAGGCGCATGGTCTGTTCGATCATGTCCTGCGGACCATCGGCGCCCGACCGGATCAGGTGCTGCACGTCGGTGACAATAAATCGTCCGATCACGACGGCGCCGCGCGCGCGGGCATTCATGCCGTCCATCTGAAACAGTTCGATGCGGACACCGCAACGCGGCTGCGATTGGAGATGGTCGCCAATGTGATGATCGACCCGGCCGTGCGGGTCAGCGTACCCGCCCTGCAGCCGCACCGCGCCGCGGTATCGATGAGGACCGACGACACCCCGGCACATATTCTGGGCCACGACGTGATCGGCCCGCTGATGCATAGCTTCGCCGAATTCGTCCATGCCGACGTCCAGGCGATGACGGAGCGCGTCGGCCGCCCGGTACGCCCACTGTTCCTGATGCGCGACGGCCATCTGCCGTTCGAGGTCTATACCGCCGCCTATCCCGACACCGGCGCCGTGCGCGTCGAACTCAGCCGCCTTGTCGCGACGCGCGCGTCCCTCGCCGACGAAGATCTGCTCGACCGATTCCTCATGCGGGACCTGACCGGTTACACCGGAGAGACGCTGGCTCGTCACCTGATGCTCGAGCCCGCGGAATATGCCGCTGCGGTCCGCAAGGCAGCGAAGGGAGACGTCTGCGCCGCCATCGCAGCCAGCGTACAGCGCGGCGACCTGCGCCGCCGTGTCCTGCGCCGGGCCGCTGCCTTCCGCACCCGCATGATCGCCCACCTGCGCGCCGCCGGCGTGCGTGATGGAGAGGCGGTGATGATGGTCGACCTCGGCTATGCCGGATCGGTCCAGAACACGCTGACCCCGGTGCTCGAACGCCAGATGGGGCTGACGGTCGCCGGTCGCTATCTCGTTCTACGCGAATCGGTGCGCAGCGGGCTCGACAAGCGCGGGCTGCTGGACACCGACATGTTCGACACCCGCACGTTGAACGCGATCACCAGCTACATCGCGGTCGTCGAGCAGATGTGCAACGTCGAGCAGGGATCGACGATCGACTTCACCGCCGATGGGACGCCGATCCGTGAGGAGTATCAGCCCAACGCCGCCCAGCACGCCGCGCGCATGCCGATCCAGTCGGCCTGTATCGCTTTCGCGCGGGACGCGCGCAACGCGATGCACACGACCGCTCGTTCCGACGACATGACCGCCCGGCGACGGATGGCGGGTGCGATCCTGACGCGCCTGCTATTCTTGCCGATGCCCGCCGAAATAGCGCTGTTCGAAGCCTTCGAGCATGACGACAATATGGGAACGTCGTCGATCCACAGCGTGCTCGATCGCAATCACGCCGCGACGGGGCTCCGCCAGCGCGGGCTGGCCTATATCAACGGCGCCCAACGCATCTTCGTTACCGCGGAGATCGCCCAGCACGGCTTGCCGCTCAGTCTGGCGCTGATGGCGACGAGCCGCTTCGGGCTCGACATTCGCAACGGCGATTTCCAGGTCGGCGGCATCGAGGTGCCCGTCCTGATGCTCGACGCGACGGATCAGACGATCATTCCGATCACCGCCTATCCAACCCATGACGGTTGGTACCGCATCGCGGTGCCCGTGGCGCGCGGCAGCGTCACAACCGCCGTGCAACTGGGTTCGGTCTGGTCCAGCGTCCAGATCGACGGCGCGACCTGGGTCGCCGCGGCCTATCACGATCTCGACTTCGACCCGGCCAGCCAGCGGCTGATCGTTGCGGAGCGGACGCCGGCGATCACCGTTCCCGACGCGATGAGCGAAATCGCTCCCGGCATCTTCAGTTGCGACGCGACCGGCGTCGTCATCATACCCCCTGCCGGTCGCGACGCGCAGGTGCTGAACCTCGTCTTCCGTCCACTTGCGGTTCGCGAAACCGCCGTTGCCGACGCACACAAGGTCGCTGCCTGACAGGCTTATCGCCGCGTTAAACCGATTTTTAGCGCCTGCGGGGGTAGCAGTCGCCGAATGACCAAGCTGCGCTATCCGCTGATCGCCCCGCGCCCGCCGCGTCCGACCTTGCTGGGGGAGGGCCTGGCCCGGATCGAGGCGGCCGGAATCTACAGCAACAACGGCCCCGAGGTCTGCCGGTTCGAAATGGCAGCTACCGAGCGCCTGTTCACCGGCCGCGGCGACTGCGTGACGGTCGCCAACGCGACGCTTGGCCTGATGCTGGCGATTCGCGAGGCGGCGGAACGGGTCGGGCGCCCCCGCGGCTATGCCCTGATCCCCGCCTTTACCTTTGCCGCGACCGCGCAAGCCGCGATGTGGGCGGGACTGACGCCGCTGATCTGCGATATCGACCCCGGCGACTGGGTGTCGTGCGCCGCGCATGAGGCGGAACTGCTGGCCCGCCATGGCGACCAGATTTCGGTTGTGGTGCCCTATGCGACGTTCGGCAATGCGATCGACCTGACGCGGTACGAGGCCATGGCGCGCACGCACGGTGTCGGCATCGTCGTCGATGCGGCCGCCTCGCTCGGGACGCTTGATGACGACGGCGTGGGTTTCGGCGCGGGCGCGCCGTTCGCGATCGTCTATTCGATGCAGGCGACGAAGCCGTTCGCGGTGGCCGAAGGCGGCCTGATCCACACCGGCGACACGGCGCTGGCCGCCAAACTGCGCACGATGGCCAGCTTCGGCTTCGAAGCGCCGCGCAGCGCCTCGCTGCCCGGCTTCAACGCCAAGCTGCCCGAAGTGCTGGCGGTCATGGCGCTGGCGAAGCTGGACGAGATCGAAGGCGTCAGCGACCGTCGCGCGAGCGTCGAGGCCGCCTATCGGGAAGCGCTTGCCCCGCTCGGACTGCAGACGCCGTATGGCAAGCGCCGCGCGATGGGCTTCATGCCAGCGCTGCTGCCGGCGCATCTGGCGACTCGACGCGGCGAGATCATCGCGGCTCTCGCCGACCGTGGGATCGGCGCCGCGACCTATTTCAGCCCGCATTTGGGCCAGCAGCCGCTGTTCCAGCGCGACGCGCAGATCGAGCCGACCCCGGTCGCCGACGATATCGGAGCCCGCATCCTGTCCCTGCCCGCGACCGACGGCCTGACCGCGGCCGATGCGGTCGGTATCGCGCATGCACTGCTCGAAACCATCGGCGTGTCGCGCGCCGCGCCCGCCGCGCGCACCGCGCCGGTCGCGCGGTTGCTGATCGTCGGCGGTGGCCCGGCCGGCACCGCGATGCTGACCGCCGCGGCGAAGGCGGGCAAGCTGAAGGAGCTTTCGCAGGGCCTGATCCTGGTCGATCGGGGCGATGTACTGGGCAACGGCCGTTTGGGTAACTACGCCATCGCTTCGGACAGCACGGCCCAGACCTTCCTGTCGGCGGTGGAGAACAATCCCGAACCCGCCATCGCCGCCCTCGCCGGCCACCCGACAGCGACCGCGGTCGGCGAATGGCGCGACAAGCTGGGCGTACCGCTGGCGACCGCGGGTCCCTTCCTCGCCGCGACCGGCGAGCGGCTGGCCACACTCGTATCCGGTTACGGCGGCGAAGTGCTCAAGGGGCATGAGGCGCTGAAGGCCACCCGCGCGATCGACGGCATCTGGACCATCCGCCTGCGCCGCCTGTCCGACGGCCATGAATTCGACGCCCGCGCCGAAAATCTGGTCATCGCGACCGGGGGCCATCAGCCGCTCGACCGGCTGGTCGAACAGCGCGTCGCCGGTGAGCGGCTGACCCGCCGGGTCGGCGATAGATTGCTTCAGTCGGACGAGGTGCTGGCCCTCGGCGGGCTGGACCGCGTCGCCGACCTGCTCTCAGGCAAGCGATCGCCGCGGGTCGCCGTGATCGGCGGTTCGACCAGCGCACTGACCACCGTCGCACTGCTGCTGCGTTCGCGGCCAGGCATCCCGTTCGGGGCGGGCGGCGTGACATTGCTCCACCGCCGTCCGCTGCGGCCCTTCTATCACTCGGTCGAAGCCGCACATGCGGAAGGCTTCACCGACTTCGGCGCCGACGACATCTGCCCGGTAACCGGCTTCGTCTATCGCCTTGCCGGTTTCCGGCTGGAGGCGCGCGAACTGGTGCTCAGGATGCTGGCGGTCGATGGGCGTGAGCCCGATCCCCGCGTCCGGATGCACCGCATCGGCGACGACGAAGGCCAGGCGCTCGATGTGCTCGACCGCGCCGATCTGGTCATCGCCGCGCTCGGCTATCGCCCGCGTGTCCTGCCGCTGGAGGATGCCGCCGGGCGTCCGCTCTCGCTGGCCGCCGCTCGAGATCGGCCGATGGTCGACGGCTATTGCCGCGTGCTCGATGGCGACGACGTGCCCATCCCGGGCCTGTTCGGCATTGGCTTGGCCGCGGGCTTCGTGCCGTCCGGCCGGCTCGGCGGCGAAGCGAGCTTCCAGGGGCAGGCCAACGGCCTGTGGCTCTGGCAGAACGACGTCGGCCAGTTGATCGTCGATGCGGTCCTGACCGGCGAGGCGAAAGCGCTCGCCGCATGAGCGCCGCCCCCGCCGTTTCGGTGGTCATGGCCGCCTATAACGGCGCGCATCTGATCGAGGAGACGCTGGCGAGCCTGCGCGACCAGACGCTCGGGAATTTCGAAGTGCTGGTCGTCGACGATTGCTCGACCGACGACACCCGTGCGGTCGTCCGCCGCTGGCCCGACGCCCGCGTCCGCCTGATCGAGGCGCCCGTCAACGGCGGGCCGGTCCGCGCCCGCAATCTCGCGTTCGCACAGGCGCGCGGGCGGTATATCGCAGGTCTCGACCAGGACGACATCTGCCTGGCCGATCGCTTCGCCACGCAGGTCGCCTATCTCGACGCGCACGCAGATACCGTGTTGGTCGCGGCGACCGCGACGGTGTTTGAAGGGCGCAGAGAACGCGCCTCGCAACAGGCTACCAATTCGACCCCGGCGCTGATCCGCTGGCTGCTTCACGTCAAGAATCCGCTGGTCTGGTCGACGACGATGACCCGGGCCAGCGTCGCACGGCAGCTCGACCCGTTCACCCGCCCCGACTGCCTCTATGCCGAGGATTTCGACCTCTACCACCGGCTGCTCGCCCATGGCGACGTCGCACGGATCGACCGGCCGTTGCTGCGCTATCGCGACCATCCCGGCGGCGCGTCGAACCGATATCGCGAAACGATGCTGGCAAACAGCGGCGCCGTGCTGGAGCGGGCGTGGCGCCCCGTTCTTGGCGACGATGCCGCCGATGCGGCGAGGCTGCTCGCGCAATATGTCACCGCGGGCGAACCATGCCAGGACCGCGCGACGCTGATCCGGGTCGGGGCGCTGCTCAGTTCGCTGCAATCGACGTATCTGGCGACCATTTTCCATGACAGCGAAAGCCGTCGCCTGATCAAATGGGAGACGGCACGGCTCTGGTGGCGGATCCTGCGGCACGCCGTCCGGTCAGGCGCGGTGCCGATGAAGGATGCACTGACGGTGCGGCCGGACCATCTGGGGCTTGGCTATGCCGGGATCGACGACCTGATGCTTTCGGGCCTGGTGGGCGGCGCCCGGTCGATGCTCGCCCGGCGCGTACGGGGTTAGCGGTCGGTTAACCATCGGTTGTTACCCATGGTCGGTCATCACTCGCAGACGAGACCCGCCGCTTGGCTTCCTTGCCCATTCCTGCCGCCGATCTGGAGCCCGCACGCAATGACGACGCGATCCGCGCCGTCGCGCGAAGTTGTGGGCAGCTCGCGGTCGGGTGCAGCGATGCCGCCGGCTATGTCGCCGGGGTGTCCGACGGCATCACGCGGCAGCTGACCGCTCTCGGCGAGCTCGAGATGGTCACCGCCGCGCTCGATGCCGACCAGCACGGCGTCGCCATATCGACCAGCGAAGCCCGACGCCTGTCCGAACAGGCGCGTTCCACGCTGGAACGCGAAAGCGCCCAGATTTCGACCGCCGTGTCCGAATTCGGTGCGCTCACCGCGCTGGTCGCCAGCCTGGGCACGCGGATGACCGATTTCGCCGCGGCAATGGAGCAGGTCCAGCGCGTATCCAGCGCGATCGACGCGATCGCGGCCAAGACGAATCTGCTCGCGCTCAACGCGACAATCGAGGCGCAGCGCGCGGGTGAAGCAGGCCGTACCTTCGCCGTCGTCGCCGCCGAAGTGAAGAAGCTGGCGCTCGAAACTCGCCAGGCGACCGACGAGATCAACCGGACGATGGAGACGTTCGTCGCCCAGGCCGGTCACGTCATTCACGACATCGACGAAGGGGTGAAGGCCGGCGAGCGTGCGCAGCGCGGCGTCGCGCAGATCAGCCACACCGTCGCCGAAGTGTCCGACCTGGTCACGAGCGTCGATGCGATTACCGACAGCATCGCACGATCGAGCGAAGTCGCGACCCGTGGCGTGGGTCGCGTGCGCGAGACGTTGGGCCTGTTCGGCATCCAGGCGCGCGAAGGCGCCCAGAATCTGGCCAGCGCGCACGAACGGATGCAGCGGCTGGAGGGGCTGTCGAACACCATGCTCGACCAGCTGGCGCATTCGGGCGTCACGATCGACGACACGCAATATATCGAGCTGATGCTGCGCGAAGTGACGTGCGTTCAGAGCGTCATCGAACGCGGCATCGCATCCGATGAAGTCTCGCGCGACGCGGTGTTCGATGTCGACTATGTGCCGATCCCCGGGACCGACCCCGTGCAATTCAATACGCGGTTCAACGACTTCGCCGACCAGCACATCCGTCCGATTCTCGATCGGTTGACCGCGATCGACAGCCAGCGGATCATCGGTGCCGCGATCGTCGACCGCAACGGCTATCTGCCGACCCATCTCACGGAAAAATCGCAGCCGCAACGCGCCGGCGATCCGGCGTGGAACGCGATCCATTGCCGCAACCGCCGCAATTTCATGGACGATATGACGGCTCGCGCGCTCGCGTTCGAAGGGGATTTCCTGCTCAGCGCCTATCGCCAGGATCTGGGCCAGGGGCGCTATCGGACCGTCAAGAGCGTGTTCGTGCCGCTTTGGATCACCGGGCGCCGCTGGGGCAATTTTGAGATCGGCTGGATCGACTGAGCGTAGGCTCCGTCCCCAATCACGATCCCGTCCTAGTCCATCGCGCGGTGGACGACGTCCAGCTTGCCGCCGTCGATGCGCAATTCGTTGAACCCTGGCCGCGTCTCCCGGGTGCGGCACGACAGCGTGCCCGCGCCGATCAGCCGGATCGTCCGGTCACCCTCCTGGTGCAGCTTGTCGAACGGGTCATGGACATGGCCCGACAGCACGACATCGGCGCCGGCGGCGGCCAGCGCTGCCAGGGCGTCCCGGCCGCCGTGCGTCCGCGCAGTGGCTTGGGTCCCCGCCTCGATCAACGGGTGATGGCAGGCAATGATGACGAGCGACGTCGAATCAGTTTCCGCGACCCCGGCCAGCGCGCGGCGCAACGATCCGTCGCTGACGCTGCCCTTCGACCAGTTGCGCCACTGGAACCGCGTCGTCGTCTTCAACGGCACGACCGCGACTCCGGGCAGCGCCAGCGGCTTCTCGATCATCGATTCGAGCTTCAGATACCGCCGATAGGGGCGGAACAGCCGGGCGAAAATGTTGAACAGCGGTAGGTCGTGATTGCCGACCTCGACCGTCACCGGCCGGTTAAGCCCTTCGAGCCAAGCTGATGCCGCCGCGAATTCCGCACTCTTCGCACGCATCGTCAGGTCGCCGGTCATGATCACGGCATCGGGGCGCTCATCGCGGACGGCGGCATCGAACCAGGCGATCGCGGCGCGATCTTCGGCACCGAAATGGACGTCGCTGACGTGGAACAGACGGATCATAGGCAGGGCAACGCGCCAAAGGCCGGTCGGTTCGCCCGCCCTCGGGCGAAACCGACACCGGCTATCGCGCGCCGGCCATCGTCATCAACGCCAACAGGCCGACGCCCATGCCCTTGATGCTTTCGGGCTTAGCGACGTCGGTCCATTCGTCGAGCGCATGCGCCCGCCCGCCCGACCCGCCCGAGCCGATCGTGACCGCCGGGATGCCCAGGCTCATCGCGATGTTGGCGTCGGTCGACGATGCCTCCAGCGACGGGCTCAGTCCCGCCGCGGTCGCCGCGGCCTGCGTCACCCGGACGATCGCGGCCCCCGCTGGCGTGCTGCCGGCCGGGCGGTCGCCAATCGGCTGGGGATCGGCCGTCACGACGCCGACGCGGGTCGACCGCGCCGCATTCTCGTCGGTCACTGCCTTGGCGACGATGGCCAACACCTGCTTTTCCAGAGTCGCGAGGGCCGCTGCGTCTTCCGAACGCATGTCGATATCGACAAAGACCTCGGACGGAATCGCATTCACCGACGTGCCGCCGCCGGTGACGCTGGCCGAATAGGTCGTGCGCGGGCTGGCAGGCGGGCGGAGGCGATAGATATCGGCGATCGCCGCGCCCATCGCCGCCATCGGATTGACGATGCCGAACGCACCGTAGCTGTGCCCGCCCGGCCCCTTGAACACGATATGATAGCGTTTGGACCCGACCCCGCCGTTCACCACCCGCGCGGGTTCCGCCCCGTCGAGCGAGAAGAAGGCGCCGATCCGGTCCTTGTACGCGCCCTTGGTCAGAAGATGCCGGACGCCGCGCAGATCGCCGCGCCCTTCCTCGCCGACCGTCCCGACGAACAGGATCGGTCGCTTCGTCCGCACCTTCGCTGCATCAAGCGCGCGGATATAGGCTAGCAGCGTCGCCAGCCCGCGCGTGTCGTCACCGACGCCCGGCGCCATCAGCCGCGTGCCCTGTCGGCGCACGGTGACGTCGGTACCTTCGGGAAACACGGTGTCGAGGTGTGCCGACATCACCACCATCTTTTCCGCCGGATCGGTGCCGGGACGCACACCCGTGACATTGCCTTCGGCGTCGATCGTCACCTCGCTCAGGCCGAGCGCACGGAATTTTTCGGCATAGGCCTTTGCCCGCTGCGCTTCCTTAAACGGTGGCGCGGGAATTTGCGTCAGTTCGATCAACTCGGCCACGAACCGATCATAGTCGCGGTCGATCTCCGCCATTGCCGCGCGGTACGGCGCCCCCGCCTGCGTCGCTTTGACGTCGGTCGGCTGCACGTCGCGCGCAGCAGCAGGGGCAATTGCCGCCAGGGCCAGGGGGAAGAGGAGCATATGCGGCAAGATCGCGAGACTGGTCATCGCACGACGATGGCCGCCACGGTGCCGACGGGCAACCCCTGCACCCGTCGATGGCGGTCGAAAGAACCGCATTCGCGCGCGAAGGCGTCTCGCACACAGGACGGTGCGTTTTGTGGCTCGAGCAAGGCTGGTCTAGACAGTGGCGTAGCGGAGGGGAGAGCTATGGACCTGGGCCTCAAGGACAAGGCGATCATCGTGACCGGTGGCGGCGCGGGGATCGGCGGGGCGATTTCGCTCGCGCTGGCAGCGGAAGGGGCGGTGCCGCTGATCGTCGGGCGCAGCCCGTTGACCCCGGACGTCGCCGCGACTCTCGACGCGTTGCAGCCGAACGCTTTCTTCCATCAGGCCGACCTGAGTGACGTCGCCGCGGCCGCGACGGCGATGGCGGCGATCGAAGGGGCAGGGTTCAGCCCCTATGGCCTGGTGAACAATGCCGGCGCCAACGACGGCGTCGGGCTGGATCGGAGGCCGGAGGAATTTCTGGCGTCGGTCGGCGCCAATCTGGGCCATTATTTCGCGATGGCGCATCATGCGCTGCCACATCTGAAGCGGCACCGCGGGGCGATCGTCAACATTTCGTCGAAGACCGCCCTGACCGGTCAGGGCGACACCAGCGGCTATGTCGCGGCGAAGGCCGCACAATTGGGACTGACCCGCGAATGGGCCGCGGCGCTGGCGGGCGACGGCGTCCGCGTGAATGCGGTGCTGCCGGCCGAGGTGATGACGCCGCTCTACCGCCGCTGGATCGACAGCTTCGACGACCCGGCCGCCGAATTGCAGAAAATCACCGCCAAGATCCCGCTCGACCACCGGATGACCGAGGATCGCGAGATCGCCGATATGGTGACCTTCCTGCTGTCGCCCCGATCGGCGCACACGACCGGACAGTGGATCATCGTCGACGGCGGCTACACCCACCTGGACCGCGCGCTGACCTGACAAATCAGGCGGATGCTCGCGCAGCCAGAAGAGCGGCCGTCAGCTGTTCGCCGTCGTGGTCGGCGTGTCCGGATGAGGCGCCTCGAACGTCGCCCAGTCGCCGTCGCCGCCGGGATGCGGCGGGGGACCGGCGATGCTGGTCGGCTCGACCACCGCCCCCGTCCGAAGCCGGTGCAGATGGACCTTCGCGATCATGTTGGCCGAAATGGGCGCGGTGATGAACAGGAACAGCGAGATCAACAGTTCATGCGCCGTCCACACGCCCTGTTTTGCCTGGAAGAAGACGACCGACGCGACCAGCAGCGCTCCCAGCCCCAGCGTCGTCGCCTTGGTCGGCCCGTGCAGCCGCTCCATGGTCGTGCGCAGGCGGACCAGACCCCAGCTGCCGATCAGCACGAAGCCCCCGCCCAGCAGCAGCAGCCCGGCAACCACGATGTCGGCGATGCCGGTCATTCGACGATGTCCCCGCGCAGGATGAACTTGCAATAGGCGATGGTGCTGACGAACCCGACCATCGCGAGCAGCAGCGCCGCTTCGAAATAGGTGTCGTTCGCTCCCGCGATGCCGATCAGTACGATGAGCGCGATGGCGTTGATGACCATGGTGTCGAGTGCCATGATGCGGTCGCCGAGCGAGGGCCCGCGCAACAATCGCCAGCCGTTGAGGACCAGCGCCAGTGCGACGCACCCGAGGGCGATGTGGAGCGCTGTGTCGATCATGCGAACACCTGCTGCAGACGCGCCTCGTACCGGGTCTTGATCCGCGCGACCTCGGCCGCTTCGTCGGCGACGTCGAGAGCGTGGACCAGCAGATAGCGGCCATCCGCCGACACGTCGGAGGATACCGTCCCCGGCGTCAGGCTTATGGTTCCGGCCAGCACCGTGACCGCTTCGGGCGTGTCGAGATCGATCGGGATCACCAGCCAGCGGGCCCGCAGATCGCGGTTGCGCCGGAACAGGATCAGCCGCGCGACATGGAAATTGGCGACGACGATGTCGTAGAGCACGATCAGGCAATAGATGCCGAGCGCACGCCCGAACCGCACCCGCGGCCGGTCGGGCCAGAACGGCTGGGTGAATTTCGGCAGGATCAGCGCAAACACCGCGCCTACCAGCGCCCCACCCAGCGTGATGGTGTTCGCCATCAACAGCCAGACGACCAGCAACATGCCCGACAGGGCGGGGTGCGGGAGCAGCGATTTCATTGCGCGTCGCTCCTGCCCAGCACGGCAGCGCTGTAGCCGTCAGGAGTAAAGAGCTGAGCGGCGGCGGCGTCGGCGCGCTCGACCACCCAGCCGGCGGCGATCGTATAGAGGGCGAGGACGCCCAGCAGCGCGGCCGGTGCGGCGAATTCCGCCCGCGACCGGCGGGGACATGCGATCGCCGTTCCCCCGTCATCGACCTTCCAGAACACGGTGCTGCCCATCCGCGCGAAGCCGATGACGCCGATCAGCGTCGTCGTCAGGATCGTCGCCCAGATCGCCCAGCGCTGCGGCTCCGCAGCGGTCGCGTCGAGGATCAGCAATTTGCCGACGAAGCCCGACAGGGGCGGCAGCCCGACCGCGGCGATGGCGGCGCCGAGGAACAGCAGTCCCGCGACGTCCTGCCCGGCGAAACGGGGCGTTGCGACCACCGCATCGGCATATTGACCGCGCCGTCGCAGCGTCACGTCGGCTGCCAGGAACAATACGCCGCCGGCCAGCGTCGCATGTCCGAGGTAGTAGAGCGCTGCCCCCGTCGCCGCTTGCGTCCAGCACGCGACCGCCAGCAGCAACGTGCCGGTCGATCCCAAGACGGCGAAGGCCGCCCCCTCGCGCAGTCCCCGCGACGCGAGCACACCGGCAAAGCCGATGGCGGCGGTCACGACAGCGGCGGGCAGCAGCCACGGTCGGGTGACCCACGCCGCGGCACCCGCGTCCGCGCCGAAGATCAACGGCACGACACGGATCATCGCATAGACGCCGACCTTGGTCATGATCGCGAACAGCGCGCCGACGACGGGCAGGGTTGCGGCATAGGTTCGCGGCAACCAGAGGTGGAGCGGCGCTACCGCCGCCTTCAGCGCGAAGACCGCGATCAGCAGCAGCCCGGCCACGCGGATCATGCCGGCATCAGCCGGCCCGAGCGCTGCGACACGTCGCGCCAGATCAGCCATGTTCAGCGTACCCGTCAGCGCATAGAGCAGACCGAGCGCGACCAGGAAGATCGCCGACCCGACGATGTTCACGACGACATAGGCGATCCCCGCCTTCAGGCGCAGCGCCCCCTGGCCGTGCAGCATCAGTCCGTAGGAGGCGATCAGCAGCACTTCGAAGAAGACGAACAGGTTGAACAGATCGCCGGTAAGGAAGGCGCCGTTCAGACCCATCAGCTGAAAATGAAACAGCGGATGAAAATGCCAGCCTTTGCGGTCGGCGCCGGTCACGACGGCGTGCGCCATCACCGCGCTCGCCAATATCGCGGCGAGCACGAGCATCATCGCTGCCAGCCGATCGAGGACGATGACGATACCAAAGGGCGCCGGCCATCCGCCGATCGGATAGGCGCGGACGGCGCCGTCCTGGGCCATCCCGAACAGCGCGACGCCCGTCGCCAGCATCAGGGCGCAGCCGACCGCCGACAGGACGACGCCCACCCGACGTTTTCGGCGCATCGCGATCAGCGTCAACGGCGCGATGATCGCCGGGATGACGATCGGCGCGATCGACAGATGGTCGAGCAGCGTCATGCCTCGCCCTCCCCGTCGACCTGATCGGTGCCCGTTTCCAGAAAGCCGCGTAGCGACAGGATGACCGTCAAGGCGGTCATGCCGAAGGTGATGACGATAGCGGTCAGGACCAGCGCCTGCGGCAGCGGATCGGCGTAATCGGTCACACCCTTGGCGTAGATCGGCGGCTTGTCGACGACCAACCGGCCGCTCGCGAACAGGAACAGATTGACCGCATAGGACAGGAGCGTGAGGCCGAGCACGACCTGAAAGGTTCGGGCTCTCAGTGCAAGATAGACGCCGCCAGCGACCAGCACCGCGATCGCGCTGGCGATCAGGAACTCCAGGCTCATGCCGCGTCCTCCGCATCGGGGACGCTGGCGGCGCGCTGGGCGACGTGGCTCAACTGCGCCAGTGCCATCATCACTGCACCGACGACGACGCAGGTCACGCCCAGATCGAACAGCATCGCGGTCGCCAGTTCGACCTCGCCGACCAGGGGTATATGGAAATAGCCGAAGGTGCTGGACAGGAACGGCGCCCCGAAGACAAGCGCGCCCAGTCCGGTCGCCGCGGCGATCAGCACCCCCGTGGCGATCAGGGGATGCTCGCCGATCCGCCGCCGTTCGTCCGTCCAGTCGAAGCCGGAGGCGAGATACTGCAGCAGGATCGCGATCGAGAAGACCAGGGCTGCGATGAAGCCCCCGCCGGGCTGATTGTGCCCGCGCAGGAAGATATAAAGGCCGACCAGCAACGCGAGCGGCAACAACAGTCGGGTCGCCATCACGAACATCATCGGATGGCGCTCGGGCGAATGCGGCATGTCCTCGCGCCATTCGCGCAACCGCCGCCCCGCGATCCCCCGCGCGGCAGGTTCGAGCAGCGCGAAGATCGCCAAGCCGGCAATGCCCAGCACGATGATCTCGCCCAGCGTGTCGAAGGCGCGGAAATCGACCAGCGTCACGTTGACGACATTCGTCCCGCCGCCCCCCGAATAGCTGTTCGCCCAGTGGAAGGCCGACACGCTGTCGAGCGCCGGCCGCGTCAGCATCGCCCAGGCGAGCCAGCCGGCACCGATGCCGATGGCGATCCCGATCGCGGCATCGCGGGTTCGGCGTCCGATGCTGGACAGGCGCGGCGGCGTCTTCGGCAACAGGTGCAACGCCAGGAGCATCAGCAGGATCGTCACGACCTCGACCGAAATCTGCGTGAGCGCGAGATCGGGCGCAGACAGGTGAATGAAGGCAAGCGCGATGACGAGGCCGATGACGCTGATGAAGACCAGCGCCAGGAAGCGCCGGCGCTGGGCGATCACCACCGCCAGGGTCGCCGCGACCAGCGCGAACCACGCGACCACCGCGGCGGGCGAGGCGGGCAACGTCGGGCGCGCGCCTCCCGAAATCCCGACCGGCGCCACCCCATAGGCACCGAGCGACAGGATGGCGGCGAAGAGGACGAAGAGATAGCGTTGCAACGAGGCTGCGTGCAGCGCTGCGCTCGCCGAGCGCGTCCCAGCGATCAATCCCGCGAGGCCGGCGTCGAACATCCGCTTCGCATCGGGGCGTGGCCGGGCCGCGACCCATGTCGCGATCGGCGCCAGTCGCCAGACCAGCAGGGCGCCGCCGACAACGGCGACGACGCTCAGCCCCAGCGCCAGGTTAAGACCGTGCCAGAGTGCCAGATACGGTTCGGGCGGCGCCGCTCGCGTCACTGCGCCGGTCGCCGCAGCTACGATCGGACCGGCCAGCGTCATCGGCACCAGACCGAGGAGGAGCGCCAGCGTGGCGAGCAATGCTGGCGGGGCGGTCATCGCTACGCCGGGATCGTGCGGCGCGGGGACATCGCCCGTCTGCCGTGGTCCGCCGAACACGCCCACCGCGAGACGGAACGAATAGGCCGCCGACAACAGCGCCCCCAGCGTCGCCAGCGCCGCGACGACCCACGCCTGCCCGGCGAACGCGACGTGCAGGCTCTCGTCGAGCATCAGTTCCTTGGAAATGAACCCGCCCATCGGCGGCAGGCCGGCCATCGCTGCCGCAGCCAGCGTGCCGATCGTCGCGGTTACCGGCATCAGCGCGGCGAGCCCGCCCAGCCGCCGAATGTCGCGCGTTCCGGTTTCGTGATCGACGATGCCTGCGGTCATGAACAGCGCGGCCTTGAACGCGGCATGATTGAGGATGTGAAGCATCGCCACCATCGCCGCCGCAGGCGTACCGAATCCGAGCAGCATCACCATCAGCCCCAGCTGACTGATCGTCGAATAGGCGAGGATCGCCTTCAGATCGTGACGGAACAGCGCGACCGCAGCACCGAACACCATCGTCACAAGGCCCGTCGTGGCGACCAGATAGAACCACAGGTCACTGCCCGCCAGAACCGGCCACAGCCGCGCCAGCAGAAAGACGCCCGCCTTCACCATCGTCGCCGAATGCAGATAGGCGCTGACCGGGGTCGGCGCAGCCATCGCGTGCGGCAGCCAGAAGTGAAACGGGAATTGCGCCGACTTGGTAAAGGCGCCGAGCAGGATCAGCACGAGCGCGACCGGATACAGCGGCGATGCCCGCACCACGTCGCCCTGCGCCAGGATCGTCGTCAATTCATACGATCCGGCCGCCTGCCCCAGCAGCACCATGCCTGCGATCAGCGCCAGCCCGCCCGCCCCGGTCACCGCCAGTGCCATTCGCGCACCCTGTCGGGCTTCGGCCTTGTCGCGCCAGAAGCCGATCAGCAGGAATGACGACAGGCTGGTCAGTTCCCAGAAGACCAGCATCAGCAGGACGTTGGCCGACAGCGCGATCCCGACCATCGCGCCCTGGAAAAGCATCAGATAGGACAGAAACCGCCCGGTCGGCTCCGACGGCGCCAGATATCCGCTCGCATAGATGACGACGAGCAGGCCGATTCCCAGGATCAGCCCGGCGAACAATAGCCCCAGGGGATCGAGCCACAGGCTGAGTTCCAGCCCGAGCGACGGAATCCACGCCACCCGCAGCGCCACCGGCTCGCCCGCCACGACCCCCGGCGCCAACGCGGCAAGGATGATCAGGCCGAGCGCACTTGCCCCCGCCGCCAGTGCGAAATGCCACTGACGCGACGCCCCCGCGAGCAGCGCGAGCAGCACAGCGCTCAGAAATGGCAAACACGTCAGGGCCAGCAGGGCCACCCTTTATCCTCCTTGCTGGTTCCGCCCACCCTTTCGCACCTCGATCGACGGGGGTCGACCCCTGTCGACGACAGCATCGCGTTTTTTGGTGCCCACCCCGTCAGATTGCGGCCCCGCGATGTGCGAATGCACCCGATTCACCCACACGCGCCAATCAATAACGATTCGCATTTGCGTTGACTCTGCGATCGACTCGCAATAGCGGGTTTCGTGAAGGGGGACGTGAATAATGCAATCCTATCTCGCACTCGGCTGCGTGGGTTTTCTGGCTACGGCACCGGCTGCCGCAGCGACGATCGATGATGTCACGACGCCGGTTGCCGGCCGTGCGGTTTCGCAAACCAGCACCGGCGAGCGCGACGTGGTCGTGACCGGGCAGAAGGTCGGTGCGCCGCTGGGCGTCGAAAGCCCGAAGGCGACCTCGGCCGTTCTCGACACGCCGCAGACGATCACGATCGTCAGCGAACAGACGATCCGCAAGCAAAACCTCCAGACGCTGCGCGACGTGCTCCAGACGATCCCGGGCATCACTTTCGGGGCGGGCGAAGGCGGCGGCGGCTACGGCGATTCGATCAATCTGCGCGGCTATTCGGCCAACAACGACGTGACCGTCGACGGCGTCCGCGACAGTGCCCAATATAGCCGCACCGACCCGTTCAACCTGCAGCAGGTGGAAGTCTACAATGGGGCGAACAGCGTGTTCAACGGGTCGGGCAGCGTCGGCGGCACGATCAACCTCGTCAGCAAGGTCCCGACACGCGACACGCTGACGATCGTTCAGGGCGCAATCGGCACCGACCGTTACTATCGCGGCGCGATCGACAGCAATGTCCGCGTCGACGACCTGGTCGCGGTGCGGCTGAATGCCGCCTACCACCACAACGACGTGCCAGGTCGCAACGTCGAGCGGTACAAGCGCTGGGGCGTCGCGCCGTCGGTCACCATCGGCATCGACGCGCCGACCAGCCTGACGCTCGGCTATGTCCACCAGCAGGACCGCAACACGCCGGTCTATGGCGTGCCCTATTTCGATAACGGCCTGTTCGATGGCTTCGCCCCCGATTTCGACCGCAGCGCCTATTACGGCATCGTCAATCTCGACCGGCAGGACATCACCGTCGATCGATTGACGGCAACCTTCCGTCACGATTTCGGAGACGGGGCAAACATACGCAACCTGACCCGCTGGCAGCGCGTCGGCCAGTATAGTGTGACGTCGGCACCGCAAGGCACCTTCTGCCTGGCATCGACCGGACGCCAGCCGGTGACGGCGACACCCGGCGCGACCGTCGGCGCGGCGTGTCCCGCCAATGTCCCGGCGGGATTCTACCTGCCAAGCGGCCCGCGCGGGCTGGTGCGTGATCAGGAAAATCAGCTGCTCTACAACCAGACCGATGTCCGGCTCGAACAGGGGCGGAAGGGGGCCTTGCGTAACGTGCTGAACGTCGGCGTGTCGGGAACGCTCGAGGATTATGCCTTGCGCCAGGGATCGCTCCTTCGGTCCGCGAACGGCACCGCCATCTCGCCGCTGCCGCTGATCAACATCGCCAATCCGGACACGACCTGGACCGGCCCGGTCAACGACACCACGACCGCGGTGTCACGCGGCGAGACGCGCAATATTGCGGTCTATGCTTTCGACACGCTCGAACTGAACCCGATGGTCGAGCTGAACGGCGGCGTCCGGTGGGAGTATCAGCACGCGACCTTCCGCAATGTGCCGTTGCTGTTCGTCCCGCCGGGCACGACCGCGCTGACCGCCCTCCAGACGCGACCGCAGCAAAGCCGGGAGCGGCTGTTCTCGTGGCGTGCGGGCATGGTGTTCCATCCGGTGCGCAACGTCAGCCTCTACGGCGGCTACGGCACCGCGAAGACCCCATCGTCGGCAACGGTCCGCCTGGGCTGCGGCGTGCCGACCGCGGCGGGGGCTGCCGATCCGTGCGCGGTCGCGCCGGAAACGGCGCGGAATATCGAGGTCGGGGCCAAGGCCGGCCTGTTCAGCCGCCGGCTGGAGCTGACCGCTGCACTGTTCCGTAACGAACGCACCAATTACCGCGTGCCGTCGAACGATCCGGCACTGCCGGCCAATCTGCAGGTGCTCGACGGGCGCAGCCGGGTGGACGGCATCGCGCTCGGCGCTTCGGGCAACATTACGCCCGCCTGGACGATCTTCGCCAATTACACCTATCTCGACGGCCGGGTGCGCCAGAGCATCTCGAACCATGACAAGGCTGCGGGCGTCGTCGACCTTCAGGCCGGACAGCGACTGGTACAGACGCCGGAGCATTCCGGCAGCCTCTTCACTACGTACAAGCTGCCGTTCGGGCTCGAGCTCGGCTACGGGCTCAACTATCAGGGTAAGTTTGCAACCAACGTGCCGGTCGCGGGCACCGCGCTGCAGTTCGAGGTGCCCGACTATCTGCTCCATCGCGCCTTTGCCGCATATACGATCGCGTCGCGCTGGACGGTGCAGCTGAACGTCCAGAACCTGACCGACGAGAAATATGTCACCGGCGTGCGGAACAACGTCAGTACGACGACCGGCGTCACGGGAGGTTGGGCGATGCCGGGTGATCGGCGGCAGGCGACACTCAGCCTGTTCCACAACTTCTGATTTTGCTAATCGTTATCGCGATGCTGATCGCCATCCCCTCCGTCCTCGATGCGAACGGCATCGCGCAGGTGCGCGGCGTCGTCGATCGCGGCCGCTGGGCGGACGGAAATGCGACGTCCGGCCCGCAGGCAGCGCTCGCCAAGCGCAACGAGCAACTGGTCGAGGACGATGCAGCGACGCTCGAGGCCGGTCGCATCGTCCTCGACGCGCTCGGACGGTCGCCGACCTTCATTGCTGCGGCTCTGCCGCTCAAGATCTTTCCGCCGCTGTTCAACCGCTACGCCAGCGGCCAGGCGTTCGACGCGCATGTCGACAATGCGATCCGGCTCAAGCGCGGTACCGATTTCCGCATCCGCAGCGATCTGTCCTGCACCCTCTTCCTGGAGGATCCGGCGGCCTACGACGGTGGCGAGTTGGTCGTCGAGGATCTGTTCGGCGAGCAGCGGGTGAAGCTCGCCGCCGGCGATGCCGTGCTTTATCCCGCGTCCAGCCTCCACCGCGTCGAACCGGTCACGCGGGGCACGCGCGTCGCCTCTTTCTTCTGGATACAATCGATGGTCCGCGACGACGGTGAACGCCGCATCCTGTTCGATCTGGACCGCGCGGTGCAGCGCGTCGCGGCGGCGCAGGGTCAGGGCGACCGCGCCACAATCGAGCTGACCGGCGTCTACCATAACCTTCTGCGCCGCTGGGCCGACGCATGACGACCGCCGCCAAGCCGAAGCGTCGCTGGCGCAGCTGGTATCTGAAGCAGCTGCACAGCTGGCACTGGATCAGCGCGGCGATTTCGCTCGTCGCGATGCTGTTGTTCTCGGTCACCGGCATCACGCTCAACCACGCCGCGACGATTTCGGCCACGCCGGTCACGACCGAACGCAGCGGCAAGCTGCCGACGGCGCTCGTCGGGCAGCTGGCCGGCAAATCCGGCGACGCGCCGCTGCCCGCTGCGGTCGCCGATGCGGTGCAGACGGCGGTCGAGCTCGACGCGCACGGCAAGCCCGGCGAATGGTCGGATGGCGAAGTCTATGTCGCTTTGCCGCGCCCCGGTGGCGACGGCTGGGTCTCGATCGACCGCACGTCGGGCGCGATCACCGCCGAGGTGACCGACCGCGGATGGATCAGCTATCTCAATGACCTCCACAAAGGCCGCAACGCCGGCACGGCCTGGTTCTGGTTCATCGATATCTTCGCCGCCGCGTGCATCCTGTTCACGCTGACAGGCTTGTTGCTGCTTCAACTTCACGCCCGACATCGCCCGAGCACCTGGCCGATCGTCATCGCCGGGCTCGCCCTACCCGCGCTCATCGCCATTTTCCTGATCCACTGAGGAGCCCCTTCATGCGCCTTGCCTCTCCCGTCCTGATTGCTGGCGTGCTTGCCGCGCCCGCGACCGCGGGTACCGTCAGCGTGACCATCCCGAAGCTCAGCGTCGCGGAATATCACCGCCCCTATGTCGCGGTGTGGATAGAGCCTGCCGCGGGCGGTCCGGCGCGGACGATCGCGGTATGGTACGACATCAAGAAGGGCGGCAACGAACCCGGCACCAAATGGCTCGCCGACCTGCGCGCCTGGTGGCGCAAGGGCGGGCGCAGCCTGTCACTGCCGGCGAACGGCATCAGCGGTGCGACCCGCGCGCCGGGAACCCACAGCATCCCGCTGCCGGCGGACCTGAAGCCGGGCGCCTACACGTTGAACGTCGAGGCCGCGCGCGAAACCGGTGGTCGCGAGCTCGTCCAAGTGCCGCTGACCGTCCCGAACAAGCCCGCGCGCGCCAGCGGCAGCCACGAACTCGGCGCCGTTACCATTGCCGCCCGCTAAGGAATCCGCTCGATGAAGATCTTCACCGCTCGCCTGCTCGCCGCTGCCGCCCTGCTCTCGATCCCGGCCGGCGTATCCGCCCACCGCCTCTGGCTGCTCCCGTCGGGCACGATCTTCTCGGGCACCGACAGCTGGGTAACCGTCGACATGGCCGCGTCGAACGACCTGTTCTATGCCGATCATCAACCCGGTCGGTTGGACGGCATGAAGGTCTGGCAGCCCGACGGCACGCCGGGCCAGATCCAGAACGGCGCGACCGGGCGCTATCGTTCGGTGTTCGACGTTCAGCTCAACAAGCCGGGCACGTGGAAGATCGGCACCGAGACCACCGCGCTGATGGGCAGCTTCAAGGTCGACGGCGTCGAGAAGCGGATTGGCGGCCGGCCGGCGATGGGCGCCAATGGCGAACGGATCGCCCCGCTGACTGTCGCCGACATTCCTGCGACCGCGACCGACGTTCAGCTGACCGAGGTCAGCGCGCGTAACGAGATCTTCGTGACCGCCGGCGCGCCGACCCGCACGGTACTGAAGCCGACGGGCAAGGGACTGGAACTCGACGCCGTCACGCACCCCGACGAATTGGTCGCGGGCGAAACGGCAAAGTTCCGCTTCCTGATCGATGGCAAGCCGGCCGCCGGCCTAAAGGTCACCGTCGTTCCAGGCGGCAAGCGCTACCGCGATGCCGAAGGTGCGCGGGAGCTGACGACGGGCGCCGATGGCGGTCTCGCGGTCGATTGGCCGACCGCGGGTATGTACTGGCTGAACGCAACCTATCAGGACGCGAAAGCGACCGCTCCGCGCGCGACCGGCCGGCGGATGAGCTACACCACCACGCTCGAGGTGATGACCCCCTGACCCCACGCATTGCACTCCCGCGTGCGATCGACCCGGCGGCGTTCGCCGGGCTCGACCCGACGCTGCCCATCGTCACCCTGGAAGGCGAGACGATGGGTACGACCTGGCGGGTGCTCTATGCCGACCGCAATGCCGCTGCCGACGACGTCCGCGCGGTGATCGAGGCCCGGCTCGACGCCATCGTCGACGAGATGAGTCACTGGCTGCCGACCTCGCAGCTGTGCCGCTTCAACGCGGCAACGGCAAGAACCTGGGTGTCGTTGCCGCCCGACTTCGCGAGCGTCGTGGAGATCGCGCTGCGTGTCGCCACAGCGAGCGCCGGCGCCTTCGATCCCACGATCGGCAAGCTGGTCGATCTCTGGGGGTTCGGCCCGCCGGGCGCGACGCCTGTGCCCGACGACGACGCGATAGCGGAAGCGCTGGCTGTCTCCGGCTGGCGCCGCCTGCGCTGGGACCGATCCAGCCGACGCCTGCGCCAGCCCGGCGGCCTGGCGCTCGACCTGTCGGGTATCGCCAAGGGCTTCGCTACCGATGCGATCGCTGATACGCTCGCCAATATCGACATCGCGCACACCCTGGTCGAGATCGGTGGCGAGCTGGTCGGCCGCGGTGTCCAGCCGAGCGGGGAACCCTGGTGGGTCGACCTCGAAACCCCGCCGGGCGTTGCCCTGCCCCCGCTGCGCGTCGCGCTTCACGGCTTGGGGGTGGCAACTTCCGGACGCTACGTTCGCGGCCATCACTCTCTGGACGGCCGCACCGGACGCCCTGCGGCAAACGACGTCATATCGGTCAGCGTCATCGCCCGCACGGCAAGCCTGGCCGACGCCCTCGCAACCGCAATCGCGGTCGGCTACCCCCATTTCGATGCAGCTGAAATGGATGTGGCAGCGCGCATCATCGTGCGAGACGACCGGCGTGTGACGGAGGTCCTGACGCCCCCGTTGCGGGACATGCTGTTGATTTGACGATATGTCCCGCTGGCACCCGGCTGCGCGATATCTGCGTAGGGCGAGGCAGCGGCAATGAAGCCGCCTTCAATCGGCAAACCAACCGTCTCGCTGCAACTGAGCCAAGGCGGACCGGCTGACGGGAGCGGTCACACCATTGGTCAGGACGAGCTCGCCGCGCCCCTCGCCCTTCACGGCCGCGGAGACCGCAGCGCGGGCGACCCACCACGACCGATGGGTTCGCGCGCCCTCCATGCCGTCGAGTTCGGCCATGGCATCGGTCAGTCGCAGCAGGATCAGGTCGGAGCCATCGGTCGTGTGGACGCGGACATAGTGATCCTCCGCCGCCAGCGCCAAGATCGCTGCGTGCCGGCGATGCGGTGGCAGCCGGCTCGATAGCCGCGGACGGCTCGCTCGCTCACCGGTATCTGCAACGACCGGCACCTGACGCACGGATTCCATCTCGGCTTGCCCGGCCACAGGCGCGGACGCTCCCGTCCGGCCGAGAGCATAGTTGATCGCCGTGATGGCCGCGGTGATGACGAACACCGCGACGAACAGGACCGCAGCCTCCCTCAGCCCGACGCTGCGGGCGCCGAAGAACAGTGCGGTCGCCCCGCTGGTGACGAGCGTCAGCGGCAGCGCGATCAGGATACTGATCAGCGTTCCCTCAAGCACCGGCCGGTCGGCCAGTCGCCCCCAGCCTCGGATGCCGCTCGATGCGCCGATTCCGATCAACGCGCCCGATTCCATTACGATCAGCCAGAAGGCCAGCCGCGGAAACAGCGGCACACCGGCGGTATCGAACGCGCCGACGAACGCCATCAGCAGCGCCGCCAGCGTCGCGACGATCAGCCCGCGACGATGCGCACCGTCCGTCATCGCCCCACCGTCTGCAACTGGCGCTTCGCGAACGGTCGTTGCCTGCAAGTCCCGCATTATCGCCGTCCATTCCCGAAAATGCGCGCGACGGGCCGGCCGCAGTGGGCCATCGATTGATCAGCGGCCACATCCGGCCGACCGGAGATCGTCACCATGCAGTTCCTCGACCTAATTTGCATTGCCGCCACCGCCGCCCTTGCTGCCACCGGCGCCGGCTCCACCCCGCCGAGCGTAGCCGTCACCCGTCCTGCGTCCGCGACATTGTCCGTAACCTTCACCGGCGTCGAGGCCAAGCAGGGACGCATCATGGTGGCCCTTTACGACGAAGCCGGGTGGCAGGGCGGCAAGCCGATCCGCGCGGAGATGGTCGACGTGTCGGCCGCTGAGACAGCGATCGATCTGAGCGATCTTCCCGCCGGGCGCTATGGCGTGAAGGCGTTTCACGACGTCAACGGCAATGGCAAGATGGACGCCAACCCCTTCGGCATGCCGATCGAGCCGTTCGCCTTCTCCAACAATGCCCGCGGCGAGATGGGGCCGGCACGCTGGGCCGATGCCGTCTTCACCGTCGCGCCGGGCGCCAACACGCAGACCATCACCATCCGCTAACGCATTCCTTGCCCTGCCACTGGAGCTCGTCATGACCTTCGATCCCGCCCGTCGCGCCTTTCTTGGCCAAGCGACCGTTGCCGCCGGAGCGACCGTCGCCGCATCGCTGCTGACACCCGAACGGGCGCTTGCCGCAGCCATGCCGGTGGACTGGCATCTCGGCTTTGCGGATGTGGAGGCAGACCTGGCGCCACGCCCGCTCGCGCTGGTGCGTGGCAAGGCGCCGGCGGGGCTGGCCGGCCGACTCTATCGCAACGGCCCCGCCAAGTTCCGGCGGGGTACCAGCGCTGCGGGCCATTGGTTCGACGGCGACGGCTTCATTCGCCGTTTCGCGCTGCGCGACGGGACCGTCGAACTGTCCGCTCGCTTCGTCGACACGCCGAAGCGCCGGATGGAAGCGGCAGCGAACGCGATGATCGTACCTGGCTTCGGCACCCCCGCAGGCGCGGGCGTTGCCCTGTCGAACAACGACGACGCCTCGGCCGCCAACACGAGCGTGATGATGGCCGGGGAGGAGCTTTGGGCGCTGTGGGAGGCGGGCTCGCCGATGCGCGTCGACCCCGATACCCTTGCCACGCGCGGCACGCGCACGCTGGGCGAGGGACTGGCTCACATGCCGTTCCTCGCGCATCCCCGCTTCGATTCCGACGGCCGGGTGTGGAACCTCGGCCAGTCGGGAAAGCGAGCCATCGTCTGGCAGCTGGCCGGGGACGGAACGCTGATCGAGGCGACTCCGATCGGATTGCCGCGGGCAAGCTACATCCACGATTTCACCGCGACGTCGCGGCACTTGGTGATCGTCCTGCAGCCGTGGGTGCACGACCGCGACGTCTTTCCGATCGTCGATGCGATGACCTGGCGACCGGTTCTCGGCACACAAGTGCTGGTCCTGGACAAAAGCGACCTGACCCGTCGCCGAACCTTTGAACTTCCGGCCTTCTCCTTCTTCCACCTCGGCGACGCTTGGGAGGATAGTGACGGGACCATCCGGTTCGATGCCTGTATCGAACGCGATCCGACCTTCGCCGCCAACGCCGCCCGGGCGCTGATCGCCGGCAATCGCACCGCGTCACCCTTGCCTCTGCTCGCGATGATTGCACTCCACCCGAACGGCCGGGGAGAATTGATCCCCACCCGCGTCGCCGCCGAATTTCCAAAGTCCGATCCGCGCCGCGCCGGATCATCGCGTCGCTACACCATTCACACCGGCCTCTACGACACCGGCCCGGTCGCGCGCGGCCTGGGGGTGTTCGACTGGAAGACGGGACGGGACGCGAGCTTCGACTTCGGCGCACACCAGATGGTCGAGGAATTCCTTTTCGTCGCCAGCGGGGCGGGTGAAAGCGACGGTTGGCTTGTCGGGACGACGCTGAACCTCGCGCGGCGCGCCAGCGAATTGCACGTCTTCCGTGCCGCCGACATCACCGCCGGACCGGTCGCCACATGGCGCGCCGATACCGCGCTGCCGATCGGGTTTCACGGCATGTTTGTGTCCTGAGCGTCCACTCGCGTCGGGGGGGGGCGTTCTCAACGATGCGTTGACGAAGATTTCGGGCGCAGCGGCGCGTCGATAGGATCCGGCCACGGGAAGCGAGGGACTTGGTGCAGCTGTTTTGCGGGAAGACCGCTCGTCCGGTCGAGGAGACTATCCGTAGCGGATATGCGGATGCCCTGTCGCGGCGTATCGAGAGCGTGGCGGTGTACGCGTACGGGGAGAAATCGCCTCGAGCGCGGATTGCGAATCTTTTGGCGTGTCTCACAAACGGCAACGCTGCCCCTCGGGGCGCCGCCGCGAGTTCTGCAATGTTGTAGAGACACGATTTGAAATTGTGGAACGGGCTACAGGCCGCAGACGAGAAATCCGTTCGACAACAGCATTCGCTTCACCCGCATCGACTATAGAGGCCTTTCGCACCATTCGGGGGTTATCATATGACCTGGATTCTAACGTCAATTGCCAGACATATTCTAGATTAAGTTCCGGATCGCAGTGAATCACTGAGCCGGATGTGCCGCGCCAGACTGTCCTGCATATGGCGGCGCGCCGCCGCCCTCGCACCGTCCGGGTCCAGGCGGGTGATCGCATCGACGATTGCGACATGCTGTTCGTGCACGAGGTTGGAATAGGCCGTGGCGCCGGTGCCGGGATCCGCGCGGAACGCCAGTTCGCGCGGCGGCACCAGCCGCACCCCTAAGAATTCGCAGAAACGGGTGAAATAGGCGTTCTTGGATGCATGGGCGATCGACAGATGAAAATATGTGTCCGCCTCCGCCGCAGCCGCGGGATCGGCGCTGACTTTCAAGATATTGTCCAGAGCAGCGTTCATTGCGCGAACGTCGTCCACGGTACGACGCATCGCCGCCAGCGCCGCCATTTCGGTTTCGACGGCCAGCCGCATCTCGAGCAGGAGGATGACGTCGGAAATGTCCCCCATTTCGTCGCGTGTGACCTGAAAGGCGCGGTAGCGTGCACCATCCGCTACATAGACTCCGTCGCCCTGGCGCGCTGTCGCATACCCCTGCGCCTCAAGCCGGGCGACCGCCTCCCGAACGACGGTGCGGCTGACGGCTTCATCGGAGGCAATATCCTTCTGCGCGGGCAGCCGGGAACCGGGCTCCCACTCGCCTGAGAGTATCTTCGCTTCGAACTTCGCGAAAAGCCGATCGGTCAAAGAAACCACGCTTCCCCTCCCCCATACGCTGCCCATGCGTGTTCAGGACGCAGAGGCGCTTGGCAACACTTGTATGAGATCATATAGATTGATGTTATAAATTGAAATGGGAGGGGGCATGCGAGAGGTCTTTGCTACGATCGGCATCGTCGTCCTGCTGCTCGCGGCCGGGGCCGGTGCCCAGGACCACGAACAGACCGTCCCCGCGCCGCCGCCTCCCGCCACCGCCTTGCCATCGCCGCCCTCCCGTGCCGCGCAGGCGGTCGTGACACTGGCCCCATACCGCCATGACGATCTGCTGTGGGAAAACGACCTGACCGCCCACCGCATCTATGGCCATGCGCTGGAAAGCGTCGAGCCGCCATCGGGCTCCGGCATCGACTCCTGGGGCAAGCGTGCCGCCTGGCCGTTTGCGGATCGCCAGCTGCGCACCGGCGACCAGCATAAGGACCACGGCGAGGGCCTGGATTTCTACAACGTCGGCACAGGCCGCGGCGCCGGCGGTCTCGGCATCTGGGATGACAACAAGCTGTGGACGTCGCGCAACTTCGTGCGTCACCGCATCCTCCAGACGGGCGGCCCGATCGCGGCATTCGAGGTCGACTATGCCCCCTGGCCGGTCGGTGTCGGCCGCAAGGTGTGGGAGACGCGCCGCTTCTCGCTGCCGCTCGGCACCCGCTTCACGCGCATGACGTCGACGCTGCAATCCGACCGGCGCGATCCGCTGATCGTCGGCATAGGCATCGGACGCCGGACGACAGGCCAGGACGCCGGCGACCTGACGATCGACCGGGCGCGCGGCTTCATGAGCTGGTGGGGGCCGGTCGACGGCAGCCATGGGCGAATGGCGATTGCCATCCGCGTGCCTCCCGAGCGGCTGGTCGATGTGAAGACCGATTTCGATAACCAGCTGATCCTGATCCGGGTCACCCCCGGCGAACCCTTCACCTATTATTCCGGATCGGCGTGGAGTGGCGGACGGGGCGGTTTCACGACACGCGCGCGGTGGGACGCCTATGTCCGCGACACGATGCTCGATTTCAATCCGAAGGATGGATGATGACCCAGGGAATCGAACGCCGCAGTCTCTTGGGCGGCTTGGCGCTCGGCGCGGGGCTGGGCCTTGGCAGTAGCGCGAGTGCAGCGGTCGTCGCCGCACAGGGCGCGGCCACGCCGGCGCTGCCCGATGGGGCGACCGACCGCGCGGAGAGCGTTGCCCTGCTTCGCCAGATCGCCGAGCCAGTCCTCAGTCGGATGGCGCGCGGCGGCTTGCAGCGGACATGGAAGCCCGAGCTCAGCCCGACCTGGGACGGCCGCGACCCGCGCGTTGGCTATATGGAGGCATTCGCCCGGCTGATCGACGGGATCGCGCCGTGGCTGGCGCTGCCCGACGATGCCAGCCCGGAAGGGCGATTGCGCAGCCAGCTGCGCGCGGACGCACAAGCCAGCTTGGCGCGCTCGGTCGATGCAAAGGATGCCGATTATCTGCTCTGGCGCGGGCATGGCCAGGCGCTGGTCGATTCCGCCTATTTCACCAGCGCGCTGCTACGCGCACCAAAGGCCCTCTGGGAGCCGCTGAGCGCCCAGACGAAGGCGCGGATCGTCACCGAGATCAAGCAATTGCGCCGCATCTCGCCGCCCTATCAGAACTGGATCCTGTTTGCGGCGATGAACGAAGTGTTCCTGTTCTCGATCGGTGAGGATTGGGACCCGATGCGGGTCGATCTGGCCATCAAGAAATTCCTCGAATGGTATGTCGGCGACGGTTGGTATGGCGACGGCGCGACGTTCCACTTCGATTATTACAACAGCTATGTCATCCATCCGATGCTGGTGCAGATCCTGACGGTCCTGGCCGCCGGAAAGCCCTCGTTCAACAATTTGAAGCCCGCCGAGGAACTGGCGAAGGCGACGCGGCGGATGCAGCGATATGCCGAACATCTCGAGCGGATGATCGGGCCCGACGGCGCCTATGCGGCGATCGGCCGATCGCTGACCTATCGCACCGCCGCCCATCAGCCGCTGGGATATCTGGCATGGCGCGGCCTGCTGCCGGACAGCCTGCCGCCGGGCCAGGTACGGGCGGCGACGATGGCGGCCCAGCGTCGCATATTCGCGGACCCCAGCAATTTCGACGACCAGGGTTTCCTGACAATCGGCTTTACCCGCCACCAGCCGACATTGGGCGACTGGTATTCGAACGCCGGCAGCATGTATATCACGTCCGAGGGCCTGATCGCCTTGGGCTTACCGGCGAGCCACCCCTATTGGACGGTGCCGGCACAGTCCTGGACGATGCGTCGCGCCTATTCCGGCGAGGATTTCCGTAAGGACTATCCGGTCAGCTACTGACCGTCCACGCGCCCGATCGAAAATCCCGATCGCTGGATCGCCGGCTCGATGGTTGTGGACCACTCCGGGCGCCGATGACTCGCTAGCTGGAGCGCCGGCGAGTCAATGTCATTTAGCGGCGCCATCGGGCGGCTGCGCGACAGTCGCCAGGGCAGTTGTGGCACTGGCTCGTTCCGCCGGAGTCATCGCAGCCTCCAGGCCGGCCAGCGCGGCGGCGGCGTCCTGTTGTCCGGCGGCGGCGGCACGCTTCATCCACTGCCATGCCAGCACGGGGTCGCGGGTCCCGCCGGCCCCGTTCGCGAGCGATGTGGCAAGGCTGAACATTCCGTCCGGATCGCCGTCCCGCGCGGCCGCCTCGTACCACTGTCGGGCGATGGCCGGATCGGCCTTGACGACGATGCCGTCCTGAAAATAGCTGCCGACGGCGACCTTCGCCGCAGGCAATCCCTTCATCGCCGCGGATCTAAAGAAGCTAAACGCGAATTCCGCGTTCTTCGGAACCCCGTTGCCGCTGTCATAGGCCAGCCCCAGCGCGAACATCGCATCGCGGTCCCCGTGCCGGGCGGCGGCCTGATACCAGCCGATCGCGGTTCGCATGTCGGGCTTCACTCCCTCTGCGCCGAATTCGAGGATGCCTGCCAGTGCGACCTGTGCCTGCGTCATGTCGAGCCGCGCCGCGCGCCGATAGTATCTGACGGCTTCCTTCGCATCGCGCGGCACGCCCAGGCCGCGATAATAGATGTCGCCCAACATCGTCGCGGCGGCGACATGGCCGACAAATTCGGCCCGGCGGTACCATTTGATCGCCGTCGCCATGTCCTTCGGCACGCCCGGAATGCCGACGCGGTGGATGCCGGCCAGGATCATCGCCGCTTCACCGATCGCGGTGTTGCGCTGCGGCTGGGCAGGATCGAACACCGGCATGTCGCGGATCGCACTGAAATTGGCGCTTGCGGCGCGCTCCAGCCACTTGAGCGCCTCCCGCGGGTCCTTCTCGCCGAAGCCGGCCAGGTTCAGCTTGCCGATGAACAGCGCGGCCTCATCGCCGCCATCGACGTCGCTGAGCTTGTCATAGGCCTTGTGGAACCAGGTCAGCGACTCGCCGTAGCGTCCCTGTTCGAACAGCGCGAACGCCATCGGCAGGGTTTTGTCCTCTCGAACCACGCGGGCGGTGATGTTCTCGAAGTTTCTCGCCGCGGCCCTGAAAGGGTCCCCCGCCGTCAGGCTGTCGACCGGCCCCTCGCCGGGGGCGACACCAGCGTTGCCGCCCCGCCGGAAGAGCGCGCGACAGGCCTGGGCGGCGGCGAGCAGCCCGGTCGGGTCGGCCTCGACGTCGCCGGCCGCCGCGCCGGTGGCGCGATCGAGTTCCAGGTTGGACAGCGCGCCGGGATTGGTACTGGTCAGGATGTTCGGCGTTTCTTCTACCCCGAACCGCGTGGCACCGAGTTCGGGAAGCGGCGAGCCGACCGGCACCTTTGGCGGCGCGCGATAGTCGGGATTGCGCGGCATCCGGGTCGGCAGATACATCTGCGGCATGGCGTAGAGGGCGCCCATGCCCGATCCGCCCAGCGCCGCCAGGTTTCGCTGGAACATCTGCGCCATCATCGGATTGCGCACGATCGCTTCGCATGTCGACTGCTTCGGCGCCTCCGCCGCGGGCAAGCGGCGCCCTTCGACGACCACCTCTTTGGTTTGCGGGGCCGTCTGTGCGGCAGACGGACTCGCTAGAACGATCGTTACCACACCAATGATCGACAATTTGACAGTTCCGAGCACCATCACAAACCCAACCATTGTTAAAGTATAGTTGCAAGACAACCCTTGGAGATTAAGTTATGAGCACCCCTTATGAATAGATAATAATGGACTCTAAATTTGGTGCGGAAACAATCTATTTAAACTTGTAGCTCACCCTCCCGCCATACACGCGAGCCATGTAGATCACGTCACGCGGCTGATCGGGATACCCGTAAAAGCTGCGGCGGGTACTGGCGAGCAGGTTCTGGACTTGCAGCGAAAAACCCAAGTCCTTCAGGGGACCGCTCGGGATCGTATAGTTGATCGCGGCGTCCATCCAGTCTCGCGGAACGATATAGGTCGTGTTGCGAACGGGATTGGCAATGCCGCCGTCGATCACGGTTCCGTTGTAGTTGTACGACAGTCGTGCGTTTAGGCTGCCGCGCTCGAACAGCGCAGCGATGTTGTAGACGTGCTTGGGCGTCCGCTTCGGGGGTGCTTGCCGGGGGCGCATTGCGGGCGCCCGGGATTGAACTGAACTCGCGCTTCGATTCGACGTAGGTGTAATTCAGCAGCACGCCGAAGTTACGGAGGATCCCGGGCAGGAAGGTGAAGAACGTCTGCAGCTGCGTCTCGACACCACGCCGATAGCCGCGACCCGCATTGTACGGACGCCATATTGTGTACAGGACGTCGGGAATCCCTTCCGGAATGACCTCCTGGGTCTGGAAGGACGCAAACTGGCCCTGACGCTTCCAATAGAACGGGTTGACGGCAATGAGCGCGTTGCGGCCGAAATAATATTCGAAACTCGCGTCGAACTTGATCGTCCGTTCGGGCTTCAGGTCCGGATTGCCGGCGGAGCCGCTCAAGCCCTCATCGTTAAGGCTGAGAAACGGCGTGATCTGGCCGACGCCCGGCCGGGTGATGGCTAAATTGTACGAGAAGCGCCCCTGGAATTTATCGGTAAAGCTGACGACCGCAGTCGCCGTCGGTTCGATGACGAGCAGGTTTGCCGTCGACGTGATCGGTTCCAGCGTCGTGACGAACGCATTGGTGACACCGATCCGTTCGCGATACGATATGATCGACGTATTTTTGCGAATGTCGTTGGTGACACGCGCGCCGATTAGGCCCTTTACTGGAAACAGGAAGTTAAATCCGTAGTTGAGCGTCCCGTAGAACGCCACCGAGCGCTCGTCACCATCGAACTTGCTGCTGATGTCCACCGGCGGCTCGTCCGTCGCGAACGCCGCGCCACCGGCCAGGCCCGACACGAACTGACGCAATTTGTCGTAATTGGCCCGTGCCGCAAATCGATCGTAGCTCAACCAGCGGGCGTTGTTGACGACGCCGGTCCCGCCGAAGCCTTCGGCGATCGGCACGAGCGTGTTGAAGCCCTCCGGCATATCGGCCAAGGCGATCTGCAGGTTGGAGATCGTCCTGTTCGCATTCTGACGGGTCGACGTCCGCTTGGCGAAACGCACGCCGAAATCCAGACGTCGGACGAAGCCGTCGCCCAGCTTGAGCTTCAGATCAGCGCGCGAGAACAGGTTCCGATTGCTGGCGACGTTATGCTGCTCGATGACGCCGAAGAAGCGATACTGGTTTGGATCCAGCATATCCAGGTCACGGAACGTCGCGTTCATCATCGGATACGGCGTATCCTTACTTGCGAAATCGACGTCGAACGTCGGCCGGTTCACGAACCGGTTTCGGGTTTCGATTTGTCGAAAATCGCTGTTCGCGCCGGCCGTACCGATTTCGACATAACCATCGACGAACTCGCCACGATGGGTGACGGCGAACTTGCCGAGGAAATTGCTGTCGTTGTTTTTGGAGATATACGCGATCGGCCCGATCTGGGTGACGGGCGATACCGTCATCGATTGGACGCGGTTGGTGCCCGGGACCAGCACGACATTGCTGAGCGCGGGAAGGTTGTTGGTCGAATTCGCCTGAATGACCGTAGGCAGGAACAGCTGGTTGGTGAATCGGTCGAACGTCGGCTGCGCGTAGTTGCCCTCCAGCGTGAAGGTGGTCCGTTCGTCCGGCGCCCACGACAGCGCTCCGCTCACAGTCGGCGTGGTCCTCGAGCCGGTCTGATAGAAGAACGCGACCTGGTTCGGCGCGTACGTCGGCAGAGGCAGGATATTCGGCCCGACAACCTGACGTTGCTGGATCGCCGCGAGCGGATCGTTGCGCGCCTGCGATTCGAGGAACGGGTTGTGGTTGACCGTACCGGCGAGCTGGATACCGAAATCGCCGATCTCGGTCGAACGCTTGTAATTGACCGTCGCCGTATAGGTCTGATTGACCCGCCGCGATTGGTTGTTGTAGCGCCCGGCGACCCCACCGCTGAAGAAGAATCCCTCGTCGAACTCGGTCGGTTTGCGGAATTCGATGTTGACCGAACCGGAACCCGCGCCCTCGACCTGATCGGGCGTCCGCGTCTTGTACACCTCGACACTCTTGACGAGGTCGGCCGGAAGATCGGCGATGGAGGCTACACGATCCGCGCCGCTTTCGATCGGGGTTCCGCCGATGGTTGTCTGCACGCCGAACAGACCGCGCAGCTGGATGTCGTTGACCTCGCCTTCGGTTCGGTAGACCGAAATACCGGGAACCGATGCGATGACGTCGCCGACGGTATTGTTGGGAAGCTTGCCGATATCCTCGGCCTCGACCACGTCGACGATCTGCTCCGCCTTGCGCTTCTTTTCGCGAGCGCGCGCCAGGCTTTCCCGAACACCGCGGACGATGACTTCTTTCGCCTTGTCCTCGGTCGCGGGCGCTGTGGCCTGGGTGTTCTGACCCGCGTCCGCTGCACCGGCGGCCGGCGTGGCTGAACCGGCGATCTCGTCCCGCGCCAGCGCCGGCATGGCCGATCCTACGGCCAACGCGATCGTCGATGCACAAAGCAAAAGCTGCTTGGAACCCATGGTCCCCCCTCCATTCGCAAGTCCAGCGCGCCTTTGCCGCTGGCATTCATCATGTCTGGTCACGACCCTGGCCCCGCGGTCGTGACCTCTGCTTCAGTTTGCGGTGCTCTGGCGAAGCACGCCGTTCAATCCGGACGGGAAGAAGCCGCCCGAAGTCGCCGCCGCGCGCGTCATGTAGAAGACGTTGATCGTCAGATCGGGGTTTCGGCCATAGATCTCGCCTTCGCCGTCCGACGGATTGATGTCCGCTGTGTTGCGCGTCGTTGAGCTGCTACCGGCGGCGACGCCGCGATCGTCATCCACCGGCGAATAGCTGTCCCGAAGATCGCTCAACAGGATCGAATTCTCGCGCAGACGGCTTGTCGACGGGGCGCCGCGAATGAAGAGCTGACTGCGGATGATCCCGGTGTGGAACGCCGATGTCGCCAACAGGCCTGCCGCCACATCGATGTTCGACGCGTTGGTCATCAGCGTCGATACGCTGCGCCATGCCACCATGACCGCGTCCTCGAGGATGAAGGCGCCCAGCAGAAACTGTTCCTGGTTGGCGTAAACGTCGGTGATCGTCGCCGTCGGGTTCGGCACTGCCGTCGTCGGTGCCGGCATCGAATTGATACCGTACATCGTGAACGTACCGGTCGCGTCGACCGCGAGGTTCAGCGCCGGTCGCGCGGGCGTCGCGCCGCCGAGCACCGATCGCAGCCGCACGACCTGGTCGATCTTCTCAGCGGCGATCTCGCGCATCGCCTCGCCCAGCAGGGAATCGGTGAACGTCACCTGCCGCGGCCCGCTGACCGTGCCGGCCGTTCCGGTTCCCGTAACCAGAGCCGGAGCCAGAGCTTCGCCGAGCACGGCGCGCGAATAAAATTCGGCCTGCAGGTAATGGAGCTGAGTCATCAACACCAGCATGTCGGTGTCGGTGAGTGCCAGAATACTCGGGGTCGCCGTCGGCGTAGGCGAGGCCGTCCCGGTCGGCGTCGGCGTCGGCTCGTTGGCGAGGGGCGATTCCAGACCTTCGGAACAGCCGGCGAGCATCGCGCCACCAAGGGCGGCTGTCCCCGTGATGGCACTCAAGAACCGACGGCGAGCGTTGATTTGAAAGTCACCATCGGTGACGACGGCCTCGGCGCCGTCGGTGATCGTCTCGTCATTCATGATCGAACTTTCGTCTGTGGCGGCGCATTCAGGCGCTGGCCCTGGCGCTGGCGCGGATGGTTCCGTTGACACCCTCCGGGAAGAATCCACCTGAGGTGACCGAACTGCTCGTGAGATACAGTTGGTTGAGCGTCTGCGCGGCGGATCGGCCGGCAACCTCGCCATTGGCTTGCGTCGGCGTCAGATTTGCAACGACGCCGGTCGACGAACTGCCAGGATAGCCGCGGGTCGTCGGCGCGACGCCCAGGAACGCCTGACCACCATTCAACGAACGCTGAAACGCTGCGATCTTCTCGGCATTTTCGCGCAGCCGCGGCGTGGTGGCGCCGCGCGCGTAGAGGTACGATCGAATCACCGAAGCGTGAATGGATTCGGTCCCGAGGATCCCCGTGAAGTTCTGCAGCACGACGCGGTTGGAGATCGTCGGCGCCAATCCGCGATATGCCGCGACGCTGATGTTCTTGAGCAGGAACATCGCGTACAGGAAATTCTCCTCGGACGCATAAGGGTCGAACGTCGCACCCGCCGCCACGACGCCGGCGCGCTGCATTGCCACACTGAACGGCGCGTTCGGCCCCGCGGAGATGTCGATCAGCGGCTGCCGCACGGACAATGCACCGATGATGACGCGGATCGGTACGAGATGGTTGCGGCTGTCCGCGGCGAACTCGATGATCGCCGACTGCAACGCAGTGTCGGTGAACGTGACAGCACGCCCCGGGATGACAGGCGTACCGGCGACGTCGTTGCCGGTCAGTCGATCCACCGGAACCACCGTTGCAACGGCCGCGCTCGCGAACTGCGCGAGCAGATATTCCAGATTCAGTATGAAATTGAGCGCTTCAATATCTGACGCGCTTTGCGCTCGAGCCAGCTTTGGCACTGTGGCCAGCGCCGCTCCCATGGCCGCGGCGCCGATAATCGCTCCACGTCGACTGACGCCCAGAGCCGCAATTGGAGATACCCCCGTCATGCCCCTCTCCTTCCCCCTAAACTGATATTCTCAATCTGGGATAGAATAAGCAACATTTGTCTGATTAATTTTGGTGTCACGACAGGGATTTGACGAGGCTGCCGCCCGTCAATCGCTAGAATCAAACGCAATCGTCGGAATTTATAAGACAAATGCGCAACGTTGGCTGAGCCGCTCGGCCTTCGCCTCGACGACGAAGCCTCTCGCTTCCCGCAGGGCTCGATCAGTTATTCGCAGCAAGAGCAGTCACGTCGACCACGGAAGCCTTTTCGGACGCGAAACGAAGTTGGACGTCGACGCCGGCAACGCGCGCCCCGCCGCGACCGGAAAGAGGGCGCCGTTAGCCGATAGAGGGGGGGGTCAGCCGCTGACCGACACGCTGCGACGGGTACCGACGGGGTTGTTAAAGGACGCTCGAAAAGAAGCACCAGCCCAGTCACTGACTTTGAAACGCACGAGCGTAGGCTAGTGTGACGACGACGGACAAGCGCCGCCGGGTACCCGGCCGAACAATGCATCAGAACGCTACAGTGTCGACAGGCAACCATGGAGCGCTCGTTGGAGGCACAGGCACCCGAAATCTGACAAATGATGTCACCGCATCACGCCGATCGCGGGGCCCGGTCAGAACACTCGCGCGCTTATCATATCAATTGACAGGTTTACTAATTGTCTGATTTAATATTTCATGTTTTGCTGGTCGTGCGACAAAGCGGGCAGTACCGCAGCGCCCGCTGCCATGAAGCAGGCTCGATATGGGTTGACGTGCGTCGAGAGGATCGAGGCTAGCCGCCTATTCGATTTCCAACCCGACGCCATTTGGCGCGAGGCATTTACGGCAATCGGCCTGGTCGCATGTCTTACTGTGCAGGCCGCTGTTTGATCGCCTTTGGAGGTCGCTCTATGATATTAGCCAGACGAACGCTGCTTGCCGCTGCCGCTGCCGCACCGCTGTCTGCGCTGGCAAAGAAACGGGATGCTTTCGAACCAGGAGCTCTATGGCCGGATAATACCGGCGTTCACATCAACGCCCATGGCGGCGGTATCCTGAAACACGGCGGACGCTATTACTTGTTTGGCGAACACAAGATCGCAGGGCCAACCGGTAATCAGGCGCACGTCGGCGTCCGCGTCTATAGCTCTTCGAACCTCTATTCCTGGCACGACGAAGGTGTCGCGCTGGCGGTCTCAAGCGATCCCGAAAGTCCGATCACCGCCGGATGTGTCATCGAGCGACCCAAGATCCTGCGTGATCCGACTTCAGGCCAATTCGTGATGTGGTTTCATCTCGAATTGGCCAATCAGGGCTATCGCAAGGCGTTTGCCGGCGTTGCGGTCGCGGATCGGATCACGGGTCCGTACCGGTTCATCGAAGCCGGGCGGGTGAACGCCGGGATCTGGCCGGTCAATGTGACGCCAGGAGATCGCCAGGACACCAAACTTGCCCTCGACATGCCGGGCGGGCAGATGGCGCGCGACATGACGCTGTTCGTCGATGCGGACGGACAAGCTTGGCACGTGTTTTCGTCGGAAGAGAACCGCACGCTCCAGGCGGCCGCACTGACGCCCGATCTCCGCAAGCACGACGGGCGGTACTGGCGCCTCCTGCCGGGCGGCGCGAACGAGGCACCGGCGATCTTTCGCGCGCGCGGACGCTATTACATGATCACTTCCGGCCTGACGGGCTGGGCCCCCAACCCCGCACGATCGTTCGTTGCAGACCAGATTTCAGGCCCGTGGACACCGCTTGGCAATCCGGTCCGCGGAACACCAACCGAGGCCGCCACGACGTTCGGCGCGCAGAGCACGTTCGTGCTCCCGCTGCGAAACCGCGACGGGACGGACACATTCGTTTTTATGGCCGACATCTGGCGCCCGCAGAATCCGATCGACGGTCGATATGTGTGGCTTCCGATCGCCTGGGAAGACGATAAGCCTGTCTTGCGCTGGCAAAGCCGCTGGACACTCCCCCGCTCCGTTATCGTGTAGGCAATGGCGAAACGGACAGGATCGCCGAGCATCAGCACTGGATTTACCGGGCAGGAACGTCCGCGGCCTGAGATGGCGGCCGGCGAGGCGAGGCCCGCGCTGCGCAACCTCATCGAGCTGATCGCCGCCGAACCGCGCGTCGAGGGGCGCGGACTGGACCTGCTGGTCCACGGCCACCTCGCCCAGATCCTGCACATAGCAAACGACCGCCCTGACTGAGCCAGGGCGATCGTATGGTCGGTGTGGTTGCGGGGGCGCGCAACAGCCCAAAACAACAAAAGGCGCCCGAAGGCGCCGAATGTATGTTTGGTTTGGTTGCGGGGACAGGATTTGAACCTGTGACCTTCAGGTTATGAGCCTGACGAGCTACCGGGCTGCTCCACCCCGCGCCACCATGGGATACGCTTGACTAAAAAGCGCGCCGCGCCGTGGAGGCGGGCGCGCTGGGTGAGCGTATCTGACAATGTGAATGGGTTTTGTGTGCGAATTTGCGCGCTGGCTTCAATGCCTGGCGACGACCTACTCTTCCAGAGCTTGAGCCCTAGTACCATTGGCGCAGTCTGGTTTCACGGCCGAGTTCGGGATGGGATCGGGTGGGTCACAGACGCTATGGTCACCAAGCAATGGAGCCAGCGCGTTAACTCGCGGTTTTCAAATCGATGCCCGTGCATGTTTTAGGCTGAGTTTAACCGCAACATCACTGACAGTTGTCAGCACTGATGTTGGAGGTGTGAACTCATCAAGCGCGAATAGGACAATTAGTATCGGTTAGCTCCATGCGTTACCGCACTTCCACATCCGATCTATCAAGGTCGTGGTCTCCGACCGTCCTAAGAAATCTTATCTCGAGGGAGGCTTCCCGCTTAGATGCTTTCAGCGGTTATCCCGTCCATACATAGCTACCCTGCTGCGCCGTTGGCACGACGACAGGTACACCAGAGGTATGTTCAACCCGGTCCTCTCGTACTAGGGTCAACTCCTCTCAAATTTCGACGCCCACGGCAGATAGGGACCAAACTGTCTCGCGACGTTCTGAACCCAGCTCACGTACCACTTTAATTGGCGAACAGCCAAACCCTTGGGACCTGCTCCAGCCCCAGGATGTGATGAGCCGACATCGAGGTGCCAAACAACCCCGTCGATATGAGCTCTTGGGGGTTATCAGCCTGTTATCCCCGGCGTACCTTTTATCCGTTGAGCGATGGCCCTTCCACGAGGGACCACCGGATCACTATGACCGACTTTCGTCTCTGCTCGACTTGTCAGTCTCGCAGTCAGGCTGGCTTATGCCATTGCACTCTAACGGTCGGTTTCCAACCGACCTGAGCCAACCTTCGCACGCCTCCGTTACTCTTTAGGAGGCGACCGCCCCAGTCAAACTACCCGCCACAGAGGGTCCCTGAACCAGTTTCATGGTTCGAGGTTAGACATCAGAAAACAACAGGGTGGTATTTCACCTATGGCTCCACATCATCTGGCGACGATGCTTCAAAGCCTCCCACCTATGCTACACAGTTCTTTCCTAATGCCACTCTGAAGCTGCAGTAAAGGTGCACGGGGTCTTTCCGTCTAACCGCGGGTACTCCGCATCTTCACGGAGAATTCAATTTCGCTGAGCATGTCCTGGAGACAGTGGGGAAGTCGTTACGCCATTCGTGCAGGTCGGAACTTACCCGACAAGGAATTTCGCTACCTTAGGACCGTTATAGTTACGGCCGCCGTTTACCTGGGCTTCATTTCGGAGCTTGCACCCCTCCACTTAACCTTCAGGCACCGGGCAGGCGTCAGACCCTATACGTCGTCTTGAAGCCGACTTAGCAGAGCCCTGTGTTTTTGCTAAACAGTCGCTACCCCCTGGCCTGTGCCCCCAACAAGAGCTTGCGCCTATGTTGGGCCTCCTTCTTCCGAAGGTACGGAGGCAATTTGCCGAGTTCCTTCAGGACACTTCTCTCAAGCGCCTTGGTATACTCTACCTGACCACCTGTGTCGGTTTCGGGTACGGTCTATACGGTGGGGCTATTTCCCGGGACAGTTTCGAAGCACGTCCAATCCGATAAGGACGTACAACACACACCATCCGTCACACACCACCAGGCCCACGAATATTAACGTGGTTCCCATCGACTACCCCCTTCGGGCTCGTCTTAGGGGCCGGCTCACCCTGCGCGGATTAGCCTTGCGCAGGAACCCTTGGTCTTTCGGCGAAAGGGCATCTCACCCTTTTTATCGCTACTCATGTCTGCATTCGCACTTCCGATACCTCCACGGTCGGTTACCCTCCCGCTTCACAGGCGTACGGAACGCTCCGCTACCGCGTGTTCATTCGAACACACCCTAAGCTTCGGTGCACGTCTTGAGCCCCGTTACATCTTCGCCGCAGGAACCCTTGTTTAGACCAGTGAGCTGTTACGCTTTCTTTAAAGGATGGCTGCTTCTAAGCCAACCTCCTGGTT